>NZ_VMMQ01000079.1:0-18984 GCF_013277295.1 Streptococcus sp. 477 | reverse complement strand
TTGAGGTTGTAGATGAAGCGACGCTGACGTAGTTTGAAGAGATTTTCTAAGAGTATTAAACGGCTAGGTCAAACTTCAACTGCGGCTTAACAGGGTCATAATCTACCAACTCAAAATTCTCTGCTTTAATATCAAAGAAATTGGTCCCATCTGGAACATTCAAGACCAAACGAGGTTGGCAGTTTGACGGCTCCCGACGAAGCAATTCCTCTGCTTGTTCAAATTGATTGTCATAGATATGGAGGTTGTTGATGAAGTAGAAGAACTTCCCAACCTTCCAGCCAAAATGTTTGGCAATCATCATCTGCAAAGCCACATACTGCATAGCGTTGATGTGGTGGGCCACCAGCATATCATTGGAGCGCTGGGTCAAGGTCGCATCCAGATAGATTTCCCCATCAACACGCCGAACATCAAACATGGTCTGAAAGGCGCACGGGAGCAGCCCATCTGTTTCTTCGAAAGCTTGGTAATCCCAGAGCGAAATAATATTGCGGCGGTTCCAAGGATTGGTTTCCAACTGTTTGAGAAGCTTATTGATAATGTCGTGTTTCTTAACAACAGCACCATAGCGCTCACCAATGGTTCCCGTGTCTCCAACTTCCCAGTCATTCCAGTAGTGAACATTGTACTTGTCATTAAGCACTTCTAAGCTATTTGACTGGTCTTGGTAAATCCAGAGAACTTCTTTGATGGCGGATTTGATTGCAATGGGACGCAAGGTTGTGATAGGAAATTCTCCTTTAGATAAGTCGTACTCGGAAAAGGCACCAGTTACATACTTGGAATTAGCAACAGTCCCATCCTTGTACTTAGGACGAGCCTGCTCTGAGAAAACACCTTCCTTTAGAATGCGTTCAATATTCTCTTTAAAAATCGTATCTGCTTTTGTCATTTCGTTTCACCTCATTCATTGTCCTAACTAGTATAGCATAAAAAATAAAAGAGGAACATTACTAACTCTAGGTTAGCATTTTTCCTCTTTTATTATTTTATTGCAATACAAGTGATGCTGCTCCGATAACCCCAGCGTCATTTCCTAGAGTTGCAAGAGCCAATTTAGTAGATGTGCGCACTTGTGGGAAAGTATTTTCGTCATAGACTTTTTGAACACCTTGTAGAAGGAATTCTCCCGCAGCTGACACACCACCACCGATGACGATTGTTGATGGGTTGAGGATTGAACCGATGTTGGCACAAGCGATTCCCAAGTAACGTGAGAAGTTACGGTAAACGATCAAGGCAAGGTCGTCTCCTTCTTTTGCGAGACCAAAGACAGTCTTAGCAGTTACTTCTTCTCCGTTATCAATCAAGCGTTTCAAGGCTGCATCGCCTTCGTATTCATCCGCATAGCGACGAGTCAAGTTGACAATTCCTGTTGCTGAAGCAACTGTCTCAAGGCAACCTTTCTTACCGCAAGTACATGCGATTGGTTGATCAAAGTCAACAGTGATGTGACCAAGCTCACCTGCTGCACCAGCCACACCGTGAAGCAATTTGCCTTCTGCGACGATACCGCCACCAACACCTGTACCAAGTGTCATAAAGACAACGTCTAGTTGATTATCTCCAGCACCCATCCAGCGCTCACCAAGAGCTGCCACGTTGGCATCATTATCGATGAAGAATGGAATACCCAAGGCTTTTTCAATCTTTTCTTTAATTGGTTGAAGAGTTTTCCAGTTGAGGTTGTAGGCACCGATAACAGTCCCTTTTTCACGGTCAACCACACCTGGTGACCCCATTCCAATACCTTGGAAATCCGCTGCCACCAATCCAAGCAAGTCCAAACGGTGTTGAATAGACTCAATCATATCATCTACGATATGACTTCCCTCATCCAAAATGTTAGTCTTGATAGACCATTTTCCTTGGATTTCTCCTGCTGTTGTTAAGATTGCAAATTTGATAGAAGTTCCACCAAGGTCAATCCCAATAATCTTTTGACTCATCATACTCTCCTTTTTCATTGTCTAGTAATTGAAAATGCTTACAGTACTAGTATAACAAATTTCAGTCATTTATGCAAAGGTTTGCATTTAGCTAATATAGATTTTTAATCCAGATAATCTCCACCATCAAATCCATAGTATTCCTCCAGTGTCAAACCACTTGCAGCAATCTCTTTTGCTTCTTTTCCAATGTAACGTAAATGCCATTCCTCATGCATATAGCCTGTGACACTCTCTTTTCCACGGGGATAGCGAACAACAAAACCATAGTCTGGTGCATAATCCAATAACCATTGAGCCGCACCAGCATCTTCAACTAATTGACCATCTGTGCCAATCACATCAAAAGCAAGTCCTGTCTGATGTTCGCTATATCCAGGACGGGCGGAATAACGATCCGCAGCAGCCTGACCCTCTTGGTTCACATAACTTTGATATAATTGTGCTTGAGTTGCATAACTTCTAAAGCCACTATAATTATCGCTAATAGCGTATCCTTCCTTCTGCATCTGTGCAATCAGTTTTAAAAAGGCTGCTTTTGCAGTAGCATTTTCACCTGGATAGTAATCTTTAGACATAGGATAATGTTTATTGGCAACTATGATTTCATCATACTTTCCTTGAAGGCTATAATAAGAACCTTTATTGCTTACTTTTGAATTAGCTTTCCACAAACCAGTCGCACCAACATAATAACGTCCACCATCAACCCATTCATTGACAGCCATTTTACCATCTGATTTTAGATAATAATTCCCTTGCCATGTATTATAAGCATAAGATCCATCTGATGTCAAATAATACCAAGTTTGGTAAGAAGAGTCATAAACCCATTCACCTTTAGCCATTTTACCATCTGATTTCAAATAATAGTTTCCTTGCCATGCACTATAAGCATAAGATCCATCTGATGTCAAATAATACCAAGCTTGATAAGAATCATCATAAACCCATTCACTTTTGGCCATCTTACCATCTGATTTCAAATAGTAATTTCCTTGCCATATACTATAAGCATAAGAACCATCTGATTTCAAATAATACCAAGCTTGATAAGAAGAGTCATAAATCCATTCACTCTGTGACATTTTACCATCAGCTTTCAGGTAATAGTTTCCCTGCCATGCATTTTTCACTAGATTTCCATTTCCATCAAAATAGTACCAAGCACCGTCCTGCTTAACCCAACCACTTGCTGTGGATGAAGTTGTATCAGTTTGAGTTGTAGCCGCTTGTTTTGCTTTAAAAGCACCCTTAGGAGCATTTTTCAATTCGCAAGCCACACCGTCATGATCACGGTATAACTTGGCAGAATAACCGGGGTCTCCCTCATGAATATCCGCGTATCCATTCGCCCAAGCTTCCTTACAACTCGAAAAATGAATGTTTTCCTCTGCTAACACAGGTTGTGAAAACAAGGCTAAAATTGACAACGTCACCAGACTCATTTTTAAAAATAGACGTTTGTTCATTACTTTCTCCTCTAACGATGTTATCGATTTCAATATTATTTTATCAAACTTATTTCAGCAATTCAAGGAAACTTCTGGTCTTTTCTACAAACTCCTTTGGTTTTTCCTTATTCAAGACATGAGGGCCATCTGGGATAATCTGAAATTGGGATTCTGATATTAGTTTATGAAGACTTCTCATAGAACTAAGATTCGGTTTATCTTTGCTGCCACAAATTAGTAAGGTTGGATAGGGGCAATTCCCTGCTATATCCGTTAAGTCAAGTGTCTTCAATTCTTTGGAAATACCTATTATAAAAGTCTTGTCTGCTCCCTGTTTTTCAAATACTCTTTTGGGAAGTAGTTTAAAAATCAGCAACTGAAGATAAAATAGGATATTCCCTGCTAATTTAAGCGGGCATCCTGACAGAATCAAAGCTCGAAGATTTGGTGAATCGTAACTGGAAAGTTCTAGTGTCAGGGCAGCACCTAAGGACAATCCAATCAAAACAAAAGGTTCTGTCTCTTGAGCTAGGTGCTGATAAACTCGCTCTTTAGCTTGTTGATAGTTACTAACTCCAGAAGGAAATAACTCGATAGCCTCAGAAGGATAATCTGTCAGTAGATTCCGAACTTCTTTCCAAGACTCTGCTGACTGCCCTAACCCATGCAAAAATATCAATTTCATCTAGTTCTCCTCAAGGCTTAGTTCATACAAGCCTCTCACTGCATTACAGCCGTAAATAGCTTCTGCTTGGATTAAATCTGCCAAGGTCAAGACTTTCTCTTCTACCTGTCCTGTTTCCAGCAAATGCTGACGGTAAATTCCTGGCAAGATTCCAAGTCGGATAGGCGGTGTGTAGAGTTTCCCAGCAATTTTCAAAACCAGATTTCCGATAGAGGTTTCAAGCAGTTCTCCTGACTTATTGTAGTAAATGATCTCTTGCTCCCCTAAACTCAAGTATGGTCTATGAGTCGTTTTAAAGTGGGTAAAAGCTTGCTGCAAATTGGCTTCTTGCAGACAAAGTTTAGCCTGGCAGAACTGTGGACTAAGGGGTGTTAATACTTGACGATTGACTTCTATCTCTCCAGATTTGCTAAGGCTGATTCGCAAGCGGTAATCTTGATTAGCATCACAAGTCTGACACTCTTCTTCAATCTTTTGTCTCAAAATTTCTGGGTCAAAAGGAAAGGCAAAATATCGACTAGCTTTTCTCAGTCTTTCTATATGTTGATTCTCAAACAGCAAGTTCTTCTGGCTGATTTTCCCAGTCGTAATCAGCTGAAAACGAGCTTGTTTACGATAGAGAACAGCTGCCTTTTGATGAACTTCACGGTATTCAGATTGCCAGGTGCTATCCCATGTAATACCTCCGCCAACTCCATAGATGGCTTTCCCTTGATGCAGTTGAATAGTCCGGATAGCAACATTGAAAATCCGTCGTCCATTTGGAAGCAAGAGACCAATCGTTCCACAGTAGACTCCGCGTGGTTGAGGCTCTAAATTTTTGATAATCTCCATAGTCGCAATTTTCGGAGCTCCTGTGATGGATCCACAAGGAAAGAGAGAGCGAAAAATGGTAATCAAGTCAACATCTGCTCGCAACCGACTCTTGATGGTCGAAGTCATCTGCCAAACAGTTGAATACTGTTCCACTTGGCACAGACGCTCCACATGCTCACTCCCCACTTCAGAAATACGGTTCATATCATTGCGCAAGAGGTCCACAATCATCATATTTTCAGAGCGATTTTTAGGGTCCTCTTCCAACCAACTGGCCTGCTCCAAGTCTTCTTTGTCAGTCATGCCACGCTGAGTCGTTCCCTTCATTGGTCGTGTTGTCAATTCGCGGTCATTTTGCTCAAAAAAGAGCTCTGGGCTCATGGAAATTACTGCCATATCGTCATGTTCCACATAGGCATTGTAGCCCGCCTCCTGCTCTACCACCATGCGATTGTAAATGGCAAAAGGATTGGCACTTAAGTCCTGCTTGAGTTGGACGGTGTAGTTGACCTGATAGGTGTCTCCCTGACGCAAATGATGGTGAATTTGGGCAATTGCCTTTTCATAGTCTGCTGCAGACGTCACTTCCTGCCAATTTGAGGGCAAATCAATATCCTCATAAGTCAGAGGAATAGGGGAAGTTTCTACGCTATCATGAACAGTAAAGTAAAGCAGGTACTCTCCCAGTAGGGGATCCTTGTGAACTGCTAATTTTTCCTCAAAAGCAGGTGCAGCCTCGTAGCTGACATAGCCCACCACATAATAACCTTGCTCTTGGTAGCTTTCCACTTGTCCCAGCAAGGCTGTTACTTCCGCTAAATCTCTTGTCTTTAACTCTTTGATAGGCTGGGTAAAGATGTATCTCTCCCCCAAAGCCCTAAAATCAATCACTGTTTTTCTATGCATACCTTAAGTATAGCATAAAAAGGCAGATACAGACAAAGCTGATCTACCTTTTTACTCATCTATTTAATACAATCTATGCTTTAAAAAGTTTTCCTGAGAATCCGTCTGATTTTTGAAGAAGTTGTTTATAAACTTTTTCTTTAAGTCTAACAGTATTGTCGAATTTATTCCCTTGCAAATCTTTTTCAACAGCTTCGTTGAATAATTCTTTAAGTCTAGCGTAAGTCGAAATTTTCTCACCATCGATTTCGATTTCAACAAAACCGTTCTGAGCTTTATCGTATACTTCTTTATACCATTCTTTCTTCCAAGCTTCAAGTGATTTGAATTTACCACCAGAAACTTTATCGATAATGAAGTCATCACCTAGACCTTTATGTCCCGCTTTTTGAGATTCTTGTTTATATTTATTCGAAGCATAACCTAGGAAACCATTTAAGTACCCGAAATAACCCCACATACGGAATGTGTTATGCTTGAAGGAGATAGAACCAACAGCACTTTGACTTGTATTACCACCGTAAATACCAGCCATCATACTTACTGTTTGATATGCCGTATCAAAACCTTCGGCGCGATAGTATTTGTTATCAGGCATATTATGTTTCGTTACATAATTACCATCTACAAGGTCATCAATACTTGTCAATTTCTTCTTATTCTCTTCGTCATTCAAGTTACGAAGCAAGTCCCATTGGTGTGGTTGCCCAACTAATCCATTTCGGTCAGCTTTTTCACGCCATTTTTTGTCCATCTTCTTGAACCACTTGTCGTTAGTTCCTTGGTTTTTAGCGATAACAGCATCAGCCTCTAAATGGTCAAGCATCATAAGCGCTTCATTGTAGTTCTTCATGTAATGGTCAATCTTCTCACGACTGTCTAACAATCTAGGATTGTAATTGTACCATTGTTTACCGTCATTTGGTCGTTCATAAGCCATATTAAGACCTAATGCACCATAATCCCCATTTGAACTTGTCACAGCCGGTGATTGCAACATACCTTGAGCAAACGCTTCTACGTCAGTACCTTCACGGTGTCGCCATCCACCTAAATATGCCATACGGTCATTAATGTGTGTCGTTTCATGCGTAAACGCAGATGTACCGAAATCTGTAATCATGCTCGATAAGATATAGTATACCGCTTCTGAATTTTGTGGATTATCAAAGATATATGCGTATGCCCCCGTACCATTATTTCCATGCCATTTACCTGTAGGTCCATAGAACTCACGAACTGGTGCATAATCACCATTTTTATGGTGACCCATGCGATCTGACCAACCATATCCCCAAACATCTTGACTATCCCAGATTGCTGATGGAACCATATTTTCAGATTTGAGCAATCTATCACGTACATTGTCAGCAGCAAGTCTAGACCAGAAGTCTAAGTAATTGATTTGCTCTTGCGCACGTAAATCAATTTGTTTTTTGAACTCTTCACGTTCTGCTTCTGTGTTCTTATTATATTTCTCAAACGAACTAAACGCTAATGTGTTATACGTAGAAATCAAGAACATATGAGCTTTCTTCGTGGTCAATAATGGTAAGATGTATTTACTATGCTCACCATTATTAATGTTTTCATACAAACGATATTTTTTGCCAGCAAATAATGGATTTGAAGATTGTTTTTCAACAATATAGTTGGTATTCGATACAGCTTTTTTATACCAAGTATTGATGTCAGTTTCTTCTGTGAATAAACGCATATTATAGTTTAAGAAACCGTTTAACTCACCGATACCAATCGTTCCACCAATTACTTCACGATAAGCTTCTAACGTTCTGTTACCTTTAATATTGTGTTCTCTTGAACCAACTCTAATCAAGAAGTCCAAGACACTAACATTCTTACCATAGAAGTCCGGTTTGAACATCATAATATCCTTCATAGACTTTTCATCATATTTGAATCCATAGTAGCGATTTAGATAAGTAAGACCCATCATAATCTTAGCTTTATTATCTTCTACTTTTTTAAGAAGAGCTTTCATAGCAGCATCGTCTCTATTTAACTGATGATCTTCATTTTCCACTAAAGCTTTAACAAGTTTATCAAGATTTCCTCGAACCTCTTCAAAACTTTCTTCAAGGAACAGATTTTTAATGTAATTATTCTTATGATTCTCACTGTTTTCCTCAGCTCTATTACGTTTATCCATAATATCTCTTACTTCAGGAGAAATTAGATCAAATGATGACAATTTAGCTTTAATATCACTAATTAACTGAGTTCTATCTTTATCAACCATATTTGGTGTGTAGACAATATCATCTAATCCAGAAATACTATATTCACGAACTTGTGCTACTTTAGAATCCTTAGATGTAACGCCCATTTCTTCTTTTGTACTATCCGCGTAGTGAATCATAATCTTATCAACATCAGATAAATCAGTTACAAATCGACCGTCTTTCATACCTGTAACAGATAATACTTCTTTAGTTAATAGGTTTGATCCCGTTGGAATCTTATTTCCTTGGTTTACAATCCATTCTTTATTGTAGAACGGTTGAAGTTTTTCGATATTACGGTAGGCAAGTTCACGAGATGCATCATAATCTTGAGTATCTTTATAAGTATCAGCTTTTGGTTTAGTATTGTTAAGTTTCTCTTCAATAAGAGGTTTAATTTCGAATTTATCAGCAGTAATTCCGAATGACTCTATTTTCTTGTTTGCTTCTTCCAAGCTGATTTCTTGGATTCGATTACTACGAGAACCCTTAAATGAGTGAGAACCTTCACTCACATCTTTAACAACGTAGTTTCTTTCAATCCAGTTTCTTGTATAGTATCCATCTTCTGCTTCTAAATCTCTAGATCCATAGAATTCTTCACCGTTTTTAACTTTCATCATTGAGACTGTATCAGCAACACGCCCCCATGTCCAGTTTTTACTAATGAATCCACCAACATCAACAGGATTTTTCACGTTAATAGTACCTTTAGTAACAGCGTTGCGAACAGATGCATACTTATCAATTCCATTAGGATCAGAACCGTTATCTGTTCTAGCAACAAGTCCACCTACACGTGCTTTATCTGCGGTAATATCAGCATCTACATATGCGTGTTTAATATTTCCTCTCCAAAGTTCTCCGGCAATACCACCGATATCCCAAGGTCTATTACCAACTCCTGTTAGTTTACCAATAAAAGCAACATTTTTAAGAAGCCCACCTATGTCTCCCTTATTAACAATACCAGCAATACCATCTTTACCTAGAATGCTACCTGTTACTTTAACATTTTCTACAGTACCATTTTTAAGTGCTCGCGATAGTGCTGAAATATTTTCAATCCAAGGCATATTAATATTAACATTACCTAAATTAATGTTTTTAACTGTTCCACCTTCAATGTTATCAAATAACTGACGAGCCATATTGTGGATTGTGTATTGTTTACCATCCACACTTGTTAAAGTCCCACTGAATTTACCAGGAACATATTGTTTATTTGGTGTTGGTACATTAGCTGCATTCAAGTCTGCACCAAGTTTGAACTCACCGCTAGGGTTAGCTTGCATATCTTTTACAAGCTCATTGAAGTTGTAGTAAACATTACCTTCTTTTGCTTTTTGTTTTTCAAAGTAATGAACATACTCTTCGCTAAGTGTGTTATCAGCATTACGTTGAACTAAGTCTGGTGCTTTGGCAGTAACTTTATATAAAGTTTTTCCGTCTTTTTCTACTTCTTCAATCTTGTCAACAGCAAGTCTTGTAACTTTGTTGTCATGAGTTGTAACTCGTAGGTAAAGTGAAGCAACATTCGTTGGGTTTTCTGAAAGTAAACTTGAGTCAGTTTCAACACCTGCATCGTCAACACTTATTAAGCTTGTTTCTTTAATATTTTTAATTTCAACTTTTTTAAGGTCTAATTGTATTTGTTTATCTTCTAATGTTTCAGTTTCTTCTTGACCATTACCTCTATCATAAACCATAGTAGTAGATAGAGTATACTCTTTGAAGTATTCTACATTGTCTAATAACGCATTTAGATTATTTTCTGTTAGATTCACAGTCTTAACAACTTGTCCATCTTTTTTCAGGGTAGCTGTGATTGATTTAATTTTTGTCTTAGTTGGATTCTCTAGAGAATACTTAGCAACTACTTCTTTATCTAATACTTTCTTATCAGTATTTACAAATTTTAATACTGGTTTTTCAGTTAATGGAGCTAAGTTTTTGATAGCTTCTTCTAATTTTTCGGTAGCTGCATTAACTTTGCTTTGAGTAGTAGCATCATCTGCATTTACAGATTTTGCTGCTGTAAGAGTGTCTTCTAAAGATTTCCATGTTTGAGTAGTGTATTCTTCTTTACGTTTGCTGTTAGCTGTGTTAATAGCCGTTTGTAATGCAGTTTTATCTACAGCAAGAGCTTTAATAGCGTCTTGAAGAGCTTGAGTAGCCGCATCTATTTCACTTTGTTTAGGAAGAGGAGTAGTTCGGCTGTTGATTTCTTTTGCTTTTATTTCAGCATTTTTGAAGTCATTCCAAGTTGTTGGACTGTAGTCAGCTTCTTGTTTAGTTTCTGCTCTTGTTATTTGTTCTTGTAATTTTGTTTTATCAACAGTAAGAGCATCGATAGCAACTTTAAGTTTTTCAGTTGCATCCTTGATTTGAGCTTGAGTAGCTTTGTCGTTGTCTTTTACAGCTTGAGCGTCAGTTTTCGCTTCTTCTAGAGCGCTCCAAGATACAGTACTGTAGTCAGTAGCAGTCTTAGACTGAGCATCAGCAAGTTGTTTTTCAAGTTCAGTCTTATCTGTAGTTAAATCAGTGATAGCCGCTTTCAGTTTTTCGTCAATGTGATTTACTTCGCTTTGTTTGGTTGCTGGGTTGCTTGTAACTTCTTCAGCTTCAGCTAGTACAGTTTGAAGATTTGCCCAAGTTGCATCGCTGTAGTGTTCTTTAGTTTTTGATTTCGCATCAGAGATAGTTTTGTTTAAGTCTGTTTTATCAACGCTTAGAGCGTCAATAGCAGCTTTAAGTTTTTTAGTAGCTTCGTCGATTTGAGCTTGAGTAGCGGTAGCCTTATCTTTTACAGTTTGAGCGGCATTTTTCGATTCTTCTAGAGTGTTCCAAGATGTAGTACTGTGGTCAGCTTGAGTTTTTTCGTTTACAAGATTCAGTTGTTTTTCAAGTTCAGTCTTATCTGTATTTAATCCAGCAATAGCAGCTTTAAGTTTTTCGTCAATGTGATTTACTTCGCTTTGTTTTGTTGCTGGGTTGCTTGTAACTTTTTCAGCTTCGGCTAATACATTTTGAAGGTTTGTCCAAGATGCATCACTGTAGTGCTCTTTAGTTTTTGATTTCGCATCTTCGATAGTTTTGTTTAAGTCTGTTTTATCAACAGTAAGAGCGTCGATAGCATCTTTAAGTTTAGCTGTCTCGCTATCTACTTCAGGTTGTTTTACAGAGTCAGAAGCATATACACCTTTTGCAGCTTCTAAAACAGATCCAAGAGCATTGTAACTTGCTGTAGAATAATCAGTAGGAGAAACTGAACTAGCTTTATCAATTTGATTCTTTAACTCACTTTTATCAACTGGTTCTTTAGTACCAACACCCTTTATTTCATCTACTGGATTGGTTGTTATTGTATCCTCTAGTACTTTACTGGACTGTCTACCATCAGTAGTAGTGACTTCAGTTAAAATAGTGCGTTCGCCAGCAACACCTTCTCGAATAACCCTTGTTTTTCCCTTAGCGAGGTTCTCATCATCTTGCTCAACTGTCTTAAAAGGCACAGGCTCTTTAGTTACTATAACTTCAGACTTAACCTCTATTACATTTAACACACCTTCTTCAGGAGTTGTTTTATGTTCTACTGCTGGCTGTTCTACTTTTGTTTCTTCATTCTGATGTTCTGCTGGTTGAGCAGCTGGTGAAGTTTCTGTTGGTTGACTTTCTGGTTCAACTTGAGCTTCTACTGGTTGTTCTTCTTGTTTCGGTATTTCTTCCGCAGTCTTCTCTTCTTTAGAAGCTTCTGGTTGCTTTTCTGGCGCGACTGGTGCCTTTTCGCCTTCACTTGGCGCGACTGGTTCACCTGCTTGTTCAACTTTTGGTTCCTCAGCTGGTTCCGTTTGTTTTTCTACAGCAGGCGTTTCCACTTTTAGTTCTTCAACAGGTTGATTAGAAGCCTCATCTCTTGTTTCTACTACTTCTGGCTGTGCATCTTCTTGTTTCGGTGTCTCTTCCGATACCTTATCCTCTTTAGGATCTTCTGGTTGTGATGATTCTTTTGGTATCCTTGGCTGCTCCGGTTGTGTAGGTTGCACGGGTTGTTCTGGGACTTTTGGTTGTTCTACTGGAGTTGCAACTTTTGATTCCTCAGCTGGTTTGTCTGATGGTTGACTTTCCGATTTGACTGGTGCTGGTTCTGCTGAATCTTCTTTCCCCTCTTCTACTTTAGGAAGGGTTTCGTCAGTAGGTTTTACCTCCGATTTTGGTTCTTCCTTTGGATTTTCTTCTGTTTTAGGAGCTTCCTCTGTCTCTACTGCTCGGTTTTCTGGCTTAGCTTGCTCCTGATTTGTTGTTACTTGGGGATTCTCAACTTCGACCACAGTTACCTCTTCAGGTTTAGCTGAGTCTTCTTCTAAAACAGTGTCCAAGCCAAGCGTTTTGAGGATGTCACCTGATAGATAACCAACATAACGATAACCATCCATTTCAACAACACCCTCTCGACTAGCCGGTGCTAGAGTAGCAACTGGATCTACAGCTCCTGCACTAGGAAGGACTACCAATCCCATAGCTCCAACTAGAAAGACGCTGGCAATTTTCTTTCTCTTGTAGATTAAAAGCAAGCTCCCAACAGTCAGCAAACCAAAAGCTGTCAAAACAGATGCTTCTGTCCCTGTTTGTGGCAGCTGATTTTTTTGATACACCAAACCATAAACAAGTTCATTTCCATCAGGCTTTCCTGTCTGGATTAAATCTTTAGCTTCTTGTGAAATAACCTCTTTATCTACATAGTGATAGGTGGCTGCGTCCACTACAGAAGGAGCCATCAAAAGGCTTCCAAGAAATACAGAACCTACAACTCCCTTAATCTTACGAATTGAAAAACGGTCTTTTTTAAACACTTTCATCTCCTTTATTTATTCTCACGACTTTCTGATAGAATCTTGCGGATAGTGCGCACGCGCACCTCCGATTAATTTTGGACGACTAGCCAGCGCCGTTACATGGGCATGACCAATCTCTCTCAAAAGAGGGCGAATCGGAACCTGAACATGCTTGACATGCATACCAATTGCAGTATCTCCGATATCCAATCCAGCATGAGCCTTGATAAATTCAACCTCAACTGGATCTTGCATAAACTTAAAGGCTGCCAATTGACCTGAACCTCCTGCATGGAGAGTAGGAAGGACACTGACGATTTCCAGACCAAACTGCTCTGCCACCTGACGTTCAACGACGAGAACCCGATTGACATGCTCACAGCCTTGAACAGCTAGATGAATTCTTTTTTCTTCTAGGAGATCTAGGATGGTCTTCACAATGATTTCGCCAATTTCTTGGCTGGATTCCTTGCCAATCTGACCACCTATCACTTCACTAGAGGAAAGACCCAAAACAAAGATAGAGCCTTGTTTCAAATTGGCCTTTTCTAAAACATCTTTCACTATCTGACGTGTTTCTCTTTGAATCTGTGTCTCGTTCATCTCTGCCACCTCTTTTGTCACTATCTATCATACCGTTTTTTCTTGTTTTTAGCAAGATAGACGACCTGGAAAGCTTGCCCAATTACGCATAAAACTCCCAGAATTGACTGGGAGTTAACTAGTTTCTATTCTATTTATGTATATTTCAACCGTCGTTCCTTTGTCGGGTGCAGAATCAATCTTCATCTGGTAATGTTCTCCAAAATGAAGTTTGAGACGCTGATCGACATTTTGAAGACCAACTCCCCCACGTTTGAGTTGACTTTGACTACTATCACCAGCATCTTGGAAGCCAACTCCATCATCCTCAATGCGGATGACCAAGCCTGTATCCTGTTTCTGGACAGAAACTCTAATATGTCCCTGACCTTCCTTCTCCTTGATGCCATGGTAAAGAGCATTTTCCACCAGAGGTTGCAAAACCAACTTGGGCAAGACTAGGTTATCAAAGGCAGGATTTTCAGCAATCTCGTATTCCAGCTTATCTCCATAGCGTTGTTTCTGGATAAAGAGATACTGGCGGACATGATTGATTTCATCAGACAGGCAAATCAAGTCCTTACCTTGATTGAGTGCCAAGCGGAAATAGGTCGCCAAGGACTTGGTCACCTGAACCACTCGCTGACTATCCTGAAATTCAGCCATCCAGATGATGGTATCCAAGGTATTATAGAGGAAATGAGGGTTAATCTGGCTTGATAGGGCTTGAAGTTGGTACTGACGGGTCGTTTCTTCCTGGCTACGAATAGCTACCATCAACTGATCAATCTGATCCAACATGGCATTAAATTGGCGAGTTACTTCTCTCAGTTCATAGGCACCAACTTCCTTGGCACGAAGATTTTGAGCACCAGAAGCAATTTCCAACATGGTTTCTCTCAAGTCCCTTAAAGGAGCAATCCAGCGTTTGAGACTTAACCAAACCAAGAAGAGACAGACAAGAAGAGATGTGACACTTGCCCCAAGCAAGGTCCACATGAATTGACTCCGAACCTGGTCTAACTTCTCCAGCGAAGACACGCCAAGCACCGTCCAATCAGTTCCTGCAATCTTTTCCTGACTGACGTAGGATTGGTGATCTAGCGTATAGCCCTGACCTGTCTCGATATAGGGTTTCATGGCCTCCATTTCGCTAGACGAACTATAAACTGTGTGTTGAGGATGGTAGACAAATTCATGGTTTTCATTGATAATGAAAGCAAAGCCCTGCTGCCCCAACTGGAGTTGGTTGAGATAGGCTTCCAGAGTTTCGTAGGAAATATCCAAGCGAAGCACGCCAAGATTGCCCCCCTTTGCATCAAGAAGTTCTTGAGTGACAGAAATGACCCATTGACTATCTGATTTACGAGCTGGAGTCAAAACGGGCATGGCTCCCTGATGAATGGCCTTTTGGTACCAATCCTCAGCCATCATATCTGAAGAAGTTTTCATCTGAACACTGTCATCTGTAGAAATGACCTGACCAGATTTGGTCACCAAAACCACTGCTTTCAAGTCCTGGTCTGCCTTTAAGATGGTCAAAAATAGATCTCGGATTCCCTTGACCTTATCTTGACTGGGATTCTCAGCATAGGCTAGGACATCCGTCTGCTGGGTCAAACCGGTCGAGGTGGTTTCTAATTTTTTAATATAAGACTGAATAAAGTGGCTAGTCTGGCTGATGGTCGTTTGGCTATTGCCTTCAATGGTGGCCTCAATGGCTGAAGAACTTGATTGATAGTAGAAAGTTCCAACCAGAGCTAGGAGAATGAGAAAGACCAGAAAGATGGAAATAACCATTCTAACTAAAAGAGAAGAACGCTTCATCGGTCTTCTCCCTTCTTAAACTGACGAGGTGTCACACCTGCAATCTGCTTAAAACGTTGGGTAAAATAGTTCATATCTTCAAAACCAACCTTCTCTGCAATCTCATAAATCTTCAGATCTGTAGTTAAAAGCAAGAGCTTGGCTTGTTTAACACGTTCTCTCACCAGATAATCCTGAAAAGGCAAGCCCAACTCTTTCTTAATCAAGGAACTCAGATAGGTCGGACTAAAACCTAAGTCACTGGCTAAAGACTTTAAACTAAATTGGCTATCAGCCAGATGAGACTGGATTTTCTGGGCCATGTTTCCTTCAAACCTATTAGTCAATAAATCTTGTAACTGCTCTTCTTTCTCTTCCTTGTCTAGTTTTTGTTTGATTTTCCCCAACATTTCCTCAATATCCTGACGAGAAAAGGGTTTGAGCAGGTAGTCGTCCACACCTAGTTTGACAGCAGACAAGGCATAATCAAAATCATCGTAACCTGTTAAAAAGACCAAATGAACCTGAGGATAGGTTTCTCGTACCAGACTGGCCAACTGGATGCCATTTAGATGAGGCATGTTGATATCGGTTAAAATGATATCTGGCACCTGCTTTTGGATCAATTCCCAAGCCTGCCTTCCATTTTCAGCCTGACCGATGATTTCCATATCGTAGGCTGCTACATTGACCAGTTTAGTCAAACCTTGTCTTACCAGATATTCATCTTCTACAATTAAGATTGTATAGGTCATGCTTCTCTCCTTTACCACTTACTAGTATCAGTATAGCAAAATTCTCCTCTCACTGCTTAGGAAAGACTTCTTATACTCAATGAAAATCAAAAAGTAAACTAGGAAGCTAGCCACAGGTTTCTCAAAGTACCGCTTTGAGATTGTGGATAGAGAGACTGGGCAAAAAGTCTTTTAAATTAGAAAACGCATAGTATCAGATGTTAAAAATTCTTGATATTATGTGTTTTATTGTTAGAAAATTTGCTTTATTCTCTCCTCAAATTGAGTTTTTGCCCAGTCTCAACCCTACCCACGGCAAGGCGACGCTGACGTGGTTTGAAGCGATTTTCGAAGAGTATTAATCAACATAATCTAGTAAATAAGCATAGCCTTTTTCTTCCATTTGGTCTTTGGGAATAAAGCGGATAGAGAGGCTATTGATACAGTAGCGTAAGCCGCCCTTGTCCTGTGGACCGTCCGTAAAGACATGGCCAAGGTGAGAATCTCCTACTCGACTTCTCACTTCCATGCGCGTCATATTGTAGGACTTATCTTCCTTGTAGGTCACAACATCTGGACTGATTGGTTGGGTGAAACTAGGCCAACCACAACCAGACTCAAACTTGTCCTTTGATGAAAAAAGAGGTTCCCCAGTTGCTACATCCACATAGATACCAGATTCAAATTTATCCCAGTAGCGGTTTGAAAAAGCCCGTTCTGTTTGATTTTTCTGGGTAACTGCATATTCCTCAGGTGACAGGGTCTTTTTCAATTCTTCATCACTTGGTTTGGGATATTTGCTGGCATCAATGACGGGATAGGCAGCCTGATTGACATTGATATGGCAGTAGCCATTTGGATTTTTCTTGAGATAGTCTTGGTGGTAATCCTCTGCCACTACAAAATTCTTCAAGGTTTCCTTTTCAACTGCTAGAGGTTGATCGTATTTCTTAGCCACCTCATCAAAGACTTGGTTGATTACCTCCAAATCCTTGTCATCTGTGTAATAAACACCAGTACGGTACTGGGTTCCTACATCATTTCCTTGTTTATTTTTGCTAGTTGGATTGATAATGCGGAAGTAATGAAGCAGGATTTCCTTGAGGGAAATTTGATTAGCATCATAGGTGACATGAACAGTCTCCGCATGACCTGTTTGGTTAATCAATTCGTACTTGGTTGTTTCCCCTCTACCATTTGCATAGCCTGAAACGGAATCTGTTACCCCAGGAACTCGAGAAAAATACTCCTCAACTCCCCAGAAACAACCACCAGCTAGATAAATTTCGTGCAAATCTGCATCTTTACTAACTTCTGTTTTTTTCACTGTTTTTCCTCCTTGGCTAACTGCCGCTTTCTCAATTTGCGAGGCATCTGTCTGCCCTGCATTTCTCATCAATAGAAAATAGAAACCGGTTATGGCTAGAAAAAATACTCCTAGCAACATGATGATTTTTAACTTATCATTCATAGGACACCTCCTAGGCTAATTCCTTCAAAGTTTGTAAAATTGCATCTTTTTCCATGAAACCTGGTTGCGTTTTGACCAATTTTCCTTCACCATCTATAAAGGCTTGAGTTGGGTAAGAACGGACGCCATAAGTTTCCAAAAGTTTGCCTGATGGGTCAACTAGGACTGGGAAATTTTTATAATCTAAGCCCTTATACCAATTCTTAAAGTCCGCTTCAGATTGCTCCCCCTTATGTCCTGGTGACACTACTGTCAAGACCACATAGTCGTCGCCAGCTTCTTTAGCAATTTCATCCGTATCTGGAAGACTAGCCAGACAGATGGAACACCAAGAAGCCCAGAATTTGAGATAGACTTTCTTGCCCTTGTAATCAGACAAGCGGTAGGTCTTGCCATCTACTCCCATCAATTCAAAATCAGCCACCTCTTTCCCTTTAGCTGCGCTTGTTTTACTAGCTGTCTGCTCCGTCTTCATTTCATCTTTCGTTTGGTGTTCACTAGTCATGGACTTGCCTGAACAAGCCGTCAAACAAAGGAGCGAACCTGCTCCAAGAACACATGTTTGCCATTTTTTCATATTGATATTCCTTTCCATTTTATTCAAATAATTGACTTAAAATTGAAGCATTTCCAAACAGAACCAAGAGTCCCATCACAATAATGAGAAAACCACCCACTTTTTTGAGGATTCCGAGATAGGGATGAAGTTTTCGGAAATGTTTCAAAACATAACTAGAGGTCAGAGCTAGAAGCAAGAATGGTAGCGCCAAGCCCAACGTGTACACCAACATGAGACCCGCTCCCTGCCAAGCACCTGAGCCACCTGAAGCCGCCAAGGCCAAAACAGAGCCAAGAACCGGCCCCACACAAGGCGTCCAAGCAAAACTAAAGGTCAAGCCCAATAAAAATGCCTGACTATAGCCCTTACCATTTTGCCCCTGTCCTTGCAGTTGTAACCTCTTTTCCTTATAAAGCCCCTTAAAGTGTAGAATCTCCATCTGGTGCAAGCCTAAGAGAATGATAACCGCACCCGTCACATATTGAAACCAAGAAGCATAAAGCAAGTCGCCTAAAAAACCAGCTCCATAGCCCAACAAAATAAATATAAAGGAAATTCCTGCTATAAAGGCCAGAGTTCGTAATAAACTAACAACTGAGATGGAAAATTTGCCACTAGAAGCCTGAGCACTATCCTTATCATCTAGTAACACCCCTGCATAGACTGGTAACAAGGGTAAGATACAAGGAGAAAAGAAGGATAGAATCCCTGCCAAAAAGACACTTAGAAAAAAGAAAATATGACCCATAAAGTTCCTCCTATCATTTTATTGATAGATTTATTATACTCCTTCCATTTTCGAAAAAACAGGGACAATGATAGGGAAAAATAGGAATTTAATCAGATGATTTAGAAATCTTGGACAAAAACTATACAAAAACTGTCAAAGCACAAAAGCGCATAGTATCAAGGCTTTATAGAACCTTGATACTATGCGCTTT
>NZ_VMMQ01000078.1:0-22936 GCF_013277295.1 Streptococcus sp. 477 | reverse complement strand
GCTTTGTCCGCTGCCGCTTGGGCTTGTTTCTTAGCTGCTGCTTTTTCATCGTCGGATAAGTTAGAATTATTATCGATTTCTTTTTCTTTCGCTGTTTTTTCAGCATTGATTGCTGTAATTGCAACTTCTTTTTCGATAACTAATTTTCCTTTATCTTTTGCAGAATTGATACCATCTTCAGTTGTTGCTTTATCAATAGCATCTGTTGCATCTTTTACTTCTTTAGCTACTTTTGCTTTTTCTTCCGCCTTTTGTTCTGGCGTTAAGGTTGTACTAGCTTCAATAGCATCTATCGCTTTTTTAGCAGCAGCTTCAATTTCTTTTTTAGCACCATCTCTGTCAAGAGCTTTCAATAATTCTGCTGCTTTATCTAAAGCTGTTTTCGCTGCTTCTACTTTAGATTGAGCTTCTGTAGCTTCTGCTTTTGTTGCATTATCACCTTTTGCTTCTACTGCGGCAGCTGCTGCTTTAGCTTCTTCTAATTGTGTTTTTAATTTTTCATATTCCGCTTCATATGCTGCAATACTATCTGGTGTTTTTCCTGTTTCATCAGCTTTTGTTAATTGAGCTGCATCTGCTTTTAATTTAGCTTTTTCTTCTGCTGTTGCTGCTTCAATTAAACCATCTTTAGCTTGTTGTAAAGCTGCTTTTTTGGCATTTACTTTTTCTAAAGCTGCTGTTACTGCTTCTGGCGTTGCATTTTCGTCATTAATAACTGTTTCTGCTTCTTGAATCGCTTCTTGGGCAGCTGTTTTCGCATCATTATATGCTTTTGCACTATCCGTAGTCTTACCTGTTGTTGGATCTGCTTCACCCGTCAAGGCCTCAAGAGCTGTTTTAACTTCTGTAAGTTCTGTCTTATCCGCTGTTAGTTCTTTTTGTTTTTGTAGAACATTTTTTAACGCCTTTTTATAATTATCAGTAGTGTCTAAATTAATATTTTCTATGAGATTTTTTACTTTCTCCAATTCAGCATTATAAGCATCCTTAGAATCTGATGTCATTCCTCTTTCATCCTCAGCAGCTGTTGCTTTTAATTTTTCATAAATACGAGATAATAAATCTTTAGCTATTTTATTAGTATCTTGAGTAATATTAAAGCCTAAACCTGAAATCGGTAATGCATACTGCCTTAATGGAGATTGATATCCCATTCCTAAATGTTCATTATCAGCAGAGCTAATTCGTACTGTATAATCCGTAACACCTTTTTCTAAGTCAATCTCTTTACTTTCAAATGTACCTGCCGTCCCTGTCGGAATATAAGCTCCTTTCATTTTACTTTCTACTTCTGTCTTGTTTAGATTATAATTATTAAATCTGCTACGAATAAACTGACCATTACCATCTCTTGCTTTAGTAACTGTTGCATCGCTATCTGTTAAATCTTTTTGAGGATCAAACATTTTTGAATATACTGTCTCTGGTTTTCCATTTTTATTCACAATAACTTCAACTTTATATTTAGCTTTTGTTCCATTAATGTCTCCAGTATATCCTGTTTTAAATTGAATCTTTACTTTTGAACCCACTTCTGTTGAATAAGCTTTGAAAGTCTTCTCTATTCCATTATAATCCTTAAGAGCTTTGGCAGTGCTGCCCGATAATCCTGTTCCTCTATATTCAGAATTATCGTAGGCCGCCTCCTTAGAGCTAGCACGCGTCCTTACCTCTGATAACAACAAGATATAGTTACTTGTCCTATCAAAAGCTTGTTCCCCTGTGTATGTCCTATAGTGCTTCCCATTTTGTTCACTATACACGGTATTTACTGTTTCAATCGGAAAAACTCCATCTTCAGTTTTCTTTGCAATTGCAAATTTACCAGTTTCTCCTACCGCTTTCCAACCACCGAAGTTTGTAATATTTTTAACTTGTCCTGATTGTGTATTTGTTTGTTCCCCCAGTTTATCCATATCATTAATTTTTGTATTATTTTGGATAGCGCTTGGTAATTTTTCTAGTTTTTCTTTTAATTCATCTAGTCCTGCACCATCCCCTGGAGCTTCATAAGTCTGATTTGCATCTGGGTCGTCATCGGTTGCAGTCGCTGGTGGGGCAGGTGCATCACGTCTTTTACGTACTTTTGGCTTGTTGCTTGCTTCTTCTGATCTTGTACCTTCACCTTCAGATTTTGGAGAGCTAGAGTCCCCACTCACAGAGTTTTCATCCGATTGAGTCTTTGTTGTAGTTTCGCTTCTTTCAGATGAGTTGGCTTCTTCCTCTTTGGTCTCTGGATGACTCTCTTGCTTGCCTTCATCCCCTGCTTCAGTATTGGTTGCAGATCCTTGTTCCTTTGCAGCAGGAGCAGCGTAGGTTGGCTGCTGATTCTCTGATTTTTTCTCTGTTTCCGAATCCTTATCAGCTGCCACCTCCTCATTTGACTGTACGGCCTGTGCTTCCTCAGCAGATACCGCTCCACTTCCCATAAAGAGATACAGCGCTGCCACGGCTACCGAGGCCGCTCCAAAACTAACCTTACGAATCGAAAACCGCAAGCGCTTTTCTCTATCTTCATTACCTTTATAAAACATATATCATTTTGCTCCTTTTCCGATAATTATCGGTTAATATATAATGGAAGGGCAAATAAAAAGCCCCCCCCTAAAATATTTGAGCATACTTTAGGTAGGTTTAACTCATTATACTCTCTTTCTTTTTATAAATCAAACATTATGAACTAAGCTTGATATCATATATCTTATCGTGGAAATATTGACTTCATTTTCTCCTGAAATTTGTTTTTTACCCAGCCTCAACATATATACGGCAAGCTGAAACCAACATTGTTTGACTTGATCGTCAAGCTTTTCACTTCACCACCTGCTAGCTGTTTTAAAAGAAAAAACGCTTGAAAAATCAGCGTTATTCTTCGTATATTATTAAAATATATGATTCTATCAGTTTTTTAGAAATATTTTATAGCTCAAGAACGATAAGCTCGAGAAACAGCTAGAGTTTCAAATTGCACTACTATCATACAAAACTCTTTGGTCCTATTTATTTTTATCACAATTTTGATTTATAGTTCTCCGAATACCTTTTAAATGTGAAAGCATTTCATTAGAACTTTGAAAAATACATACACTGTTTTTATTCGTATGTTAACTTGATAGAATCTTTGTCTTCAAGCATTTTTTTAATGTTAACGACAGGCAATATGAAGTTGGGGAACTCATTACCCCGAGTAATCATATCAGATACGATAGGCCGAATATAGGACCAAAGAATTGCTAAGCCATTCTCTTTAAGAAAAGTTTCAAAATCAATATCAAATTCTGTCTCATCATATATAAATGAAAATTCTCCAACAATATCTACAATAAGCTCAAAAGCAGAATCATCTGAATCTATATTTCCTTGCTTTGTTATCAAGTTAACATAAGCAAGGTTTTCAGATTTTCTTATTAAAATCTGTGCAGACAATTCAGGATGTAAATTAATAGTACTATTTGTTTGGTCAAAAGTAGGATTTCTTCGGTATGATACTTCATTTAAAAAATAATCTTTAAATTGTAAAGAGGACATTAAGCTGCCACCTCACTATTTTCTTTTGTTGTAATTAAGTTTTCAGAATCTATTGGTAAATATGAAAAACATGACTTCTTGTTTTTTATATTATATTCAGGCATTGCATTTACTTTAGTTACAGAATTCAAATCATCAAACTCTTTTTGATTATTTAATTGAGGAGTAAAATGGATTTCATCTTTATATTTTTTAAGACTTCCTGATATATTCAAATCATAAGCAAATTCATTGTTTACTGAATAAATTTTGTTGGCCTTAATATTTTCAACTAATTCTTGGAACATTGGAGAATCCATCAAAGAAAATTCTTCAGTTCCTAAAAAGTTTGACAATAAACTCATAAAAGCCTCCTTATTTATAAAATGTTTGTAATACAATTTAAATCACGGATACAGATTTCTTCTCCATTCTTTCCGTCAATTACTGGTAAAGATGGAATAGCAGTATATGTTTTGGACTGCACTGCTTCATAATTCTTCCCATGCTGAGACGCTAAATCAAGCAACAGTTCAATAATTAATCCTTGATTTTGGTTAAGAAGAGTAGCTCTATTTTTGGCTCCGCTACCTGAAATACCTGCAATCTCACGTTCAATTTGAATAGATGCCGCTTGTCGATATTCCTCTAATAACCTTTGGTTTTTTGGGTTATCTAAAATAAAAATCTTATCTATAGATTTTAGGGTGATTTTAGCATGAATTAACTCAGGCCTAACCCCAGGTTTGCTTAGTTCAAATGACTTATACTTTGCGACATAAGCAGAAGCAATCGTTTTACCAGTATCTTTGTTAAAAGGTAGAAAAAAGTAAATACCATTACCCAAATCGTTCGGATGTCTCTGTTTATGAATACCAGGTTTATATTTCTCATAAGAAAACCCAGCAGATAGAATCTTTTCTTTCCTTTTATTGGTGGTGCCGTGCCACCCACTATATTGTAGCATAGAACCTCCTGATGAAGCTACTAGCTTAATTATACTGTTAAAGCTTAGATAATTCAACTATTACGGGCTTTTTTGAAAAAATTCTAGCGATTTCCAGAACGTAACTGAGCATTAAGACAATAACTACCTCACCTTATCATGCCGAAATTATCGGATTTTATCAGAATTAAAACCCCATAAAATCGGGCTTTTTTGAAGAATAGAGTGGATTGGAACTAGAACAGTACACTACGACTACTAAAACATTTCTAGAAATTAATTTGACTTTCCTAATCAATTTGTTCAAATCTTATTTCAATCTACTATAAAAAAACACAAGCCTAAGCCTGCGGAAACATTATCTATTCTAAATAGTCTTTTTCTGTTATGACTCTTAATCTAGTAGAATAATTCTGGAATGTTGAGAATTTAAAGCGTTTAGGATCTTCAAGTTTGTTTCTATCGTTCATTTCTAAAGCACGGTTATAGTCTATAATAGCTTTCACTAACTTATTGATTATAGCTTTATCATTATCCATTACTTTATAATAATCTTCGACTTTCCGAAGGCGAAAAGTGGTATTTAGTAAATAACTTTTATCTTCTAAAATCAATGTTTTACCAATATCTAATCCTTCAACATATCCTTCTTTTGCTGAATTTCTAAGCTTATACTTCAATTGATACTTTTTAGGAATGTAACTTCTAAATGGAATCAAGAAAGTTAGCCCCTGTATTTTGACAACAGTTACCGCAAATCCCCTTCCTTTATTCATTACTTCCTTCGTCTTAAAGTCATAGTCCATCGCTTGAATAAGGTCGTAATCCTTGCACATTTTTAAATCAATTTGACCTAATTTTAACTTTTTGCTTTTCATTTCTATTCCCTAGATAAAAAGCTCACTAAAAAGTGAGCAACATTTCCAATGAGATACTTCTGTTGACGAGCGCGTCTCTCCGCCCCCTCATTGCCTCACGAAAAGGCTAGACGAATCGAAAGGAGGTGAGTTTTCCTGTTTTCAATTCTACTTATTCTTACACATTTTTTTAATTTTGTCAAACAAAAAAACGCAAGCCTAAGCCTGCGGTGAGTGTAATCTATTTTGAAATTTTTAAATAAAAAAGGAGCATTTAAGCCCCTCCTTTGAAATAACGGACCCTTTGGCTGGTCGGTGTACCCAGCATCTCAGATACCCTTTTGCAAGGTGTGGCAGGAACCTTTCTGCCCTCAAATGTCTTTCGTTAATGTTATTCTAGCACTATCTAATTTTTTGTCAAGTTTTCTCAATCTACCAGACTTGATACGTATTAGCTACACCCTCAACAAACTTAAAAAAGTTCTCTTATCTGAAACCATCACAAAAAAACAATTGAAATACTAAGCCTACACAGACTGATTCCAATTGTTTTTTAGATTGTTTAACAATCAATTTTACCATTCTTCATAGTCAAAACCATCATAATCTGGATATTGTTCTGGCGGCGTTCCAACCGAACGTACGAGATAAGCTTCTTCGTCTTCCGCCTCGATTTCTCTCAGCACTTGGCATTCAAAACGCCATTCATCACCGAAGTCGAAAATAAACTTAAATGTTTGTTTGACACTTAGGGTATCCAGATAGACATTTTCTGTGTAACGTTCTTCAACATCATCACTAACAAAGCTAAGAAAGTAAGAATCTGCATGACTCCACGCAACATTATCCACGAAAAATGCATGAGCATGATCATTTGCAAAATCAAAACTCCATAAAATCACATCTGCTAGTTCTACTAACGTTTTTGTTTTTGGAATTTGTATATGTCGGTAGCAACCTTTTTAAAATTTGACGAAAATGACCCAGGCTTCTACAGATGCTGGCTTTTCAGCTTCTATTTCTTGTTTTACTAATTTTAAGTGTACCACAATACCTCTAAGTGCTAATCGATAGAATTGCTCTTAGGAAACATTCCCTTTCTGCTATTCTATCATAAGTTTGTCTAACTGTGGCATTTGAAACTAGATAATTCTTCTGTTTCACGCGAAACACCCTGCGCCAGGCAAGGTGTTCTTGTTTTTTATGTCGTATAAATGGTTGAAGCTGTCGCAATAGTATGCCATTGGTTGGCTATTGTAGCTGCGAAATCCTTGTTTGCGTAGAAGTCGTTAAATGGCAGAATTTCTACTTCCAGCTCATCGATGCGGTCAAGCTGACCAGTCAGATAAGCCTCGATGCGGCTTTCTGATCGCTTGATGCGTTGCAAGAGTCCGCCCATACGGATGTCAACTGTATCCAAGCCAAAGACCTTGTTTTCCTTCAGCCATTGATGGCTAAATAGGGCATGGAAGTGTTCAATTTGGCTTCTGAGTTCTGGTAATTCTTGCCTGGCGATTTCTTGCAGACTTTCCTTATCATCCGCTTGATAGGCCTGACGAATGCGTCGTCCCACATCTACTTTGCTACTTAAAATAGCATTCAACTGGGCCTGAGTTTCAAAGAGATAAGCATAGTTTCCAGCTTTTTCTTTAATGTTAGCAAGCGTCTCAGCAGCCTGAGCGAAGTGCGGTTTGTCCTGTTCAGGTGTCATGTGTCGGTCAAGTATCGGACAGAGAACATCCTGATAAAAGACATATCGGTTGGGATTGATGCCACTGAGATTACCTGGTAGGTCTGGTAAGAGGTTGGCAAGGTCAATCTGCATAAAATCCTCAACCGTTAGACCAGTATTGGTCTTGAAGTGCGCAGACAAACTATCTAGGTCATGGCGATAGCTGAGTTCTGCCCAGATTTGCAAGCTTGGTAGGATAGAGAACTGGGCAGTTTCACCCCCATTGTCTCCCCAACCCGTTACGATGACTTCTTTAATCTGATTGGCACGGCAGGCTTTATTAGCCTCGATAGCCACTAGACGGCTAAAATGGTTGTGAGGTGTAAAGCCAATCCACTTCCAAGCTCCCCCTGCAAATGCAAGGTCATGGCTAATCTTGTGATGATTGCGGAAATTACGGTTGTATTTTTCCTCGCTATCCTGATAATAATCCCAGTAAACCAGAGTCACACGGTCTTTGAGACGGTCTAGGTAGACACGAGTTTCCTCTGGAATTTCCACATCACGGTCGTACTGGCCATCCGCTGACATGAGTTTGAAGAACATATCACTCCACATCTGGCAGTGGAAACCATATTTGTCAGCAATATCCAGCACGCGCTCCAAGTGTTGACACATGAGGAGACTACGATCCACAACACCGTTCAATATCAAATAACGTCCCAAGCCAACCAAGTGGGCTTCGTCCATCCCGATATTGACCTTGCGGGTTTGCAGTTTAGACAGAGTAGCAAACATGCCATCAATCAGGTCATAAACCTTTTCTTCGCCGATAAGAAGAATGTCCTCCACATCACGGAGTTCCTGCACTTCCTTGACACCCCATTTAACAAAGGCCGACAAATGGGCCAAGGTCTGGATACAAGGCACAAAGGTCATATCAAACTGCTGGGCGTAGGCTTCTATTTCCTGCAACTCCTCAGCCGAATAAGCCCCACGGAAATAACCAAAATAAGGCTGTCCCTCAATCTGGTAGGTGTCTTCCATGTAGAGTTCAAAGGTTGAGTAGCCCATGAGAGCCAAGACCTCAATCATCTGTTTGGCAGAAGTCACATTTAGCACCGCATTTCGAGAACAGTCTGCCATGTAGGCCAACTCTTCATAAGCCGCCTGCTCCTCAATCCCTACTTTATCACCTTCTGCTAGAGCTGTTACCAACAAGGACAAGGCACGATAAAGTTGGTGAGGTTTGCGGTAGGTCAATTGATAGTGGCCACCCTCACCCTTGATAGAGATAGAGACTTGGTCAGACTGAGCGACTGCTACCTCTACATCTGGTAGCAGAATGTGCTTTTTAAGCAACTCTAATGCTTTCTCTTGTTTGGAACTAAGTCCTGTAAATCTTACCATTGATTTTCCTCCTGTAGCCAGTTGACAAGGGCACCATAGAGATTGGCATCTGCATGATAGGTGCAGGCTTGGATAAGAGGTGCGACCGTGTATTCTTCGTAAGTATCAACAAAGTCATCTACAGCCTTCTTGACACCTTGAATAAAATCTGGATTTTGACTGATAGAGCCTCCCAGACTAATGACATCTGGATCGATCAGATATTGGATATTGAGCAAGCCTTGAGCCAGATTACGATTCATGCGCTCAATTGCTTCTTGGCAAAGGGTATTTCCTGCTGCGGCCTCTTGGTAAATCTTGCGACCGTCCCAATCAGTCTGACCAGATTTTTCAATCACGTATCGTACCATATTCCCAGTTGACGCTAGTTGCGACCAGTTGTTGAGCTTTTCAGCAGGGGCAAGGGTTATCATGTAGCCAAATTCTCCACCCAGACCGTGGCGACCTCGATGAAGTCTACCATTGATCATCATGGCTCCGCCAATCCCTGTCCCAATCACGACACAGGCTGCATTTTCAAGTTCTGGATGAGCCAGCAATTCACTGAGTCCAACGCAGTTGGCATCATTTTCCAGATGGACAGGTAGTTGATGATGAGCAAGCGCCTCATACCACGAAAAGCCGTGGATATAAGGGACGGCACTGAAGCCATCAATCACACCTGTCTCTTGATTGACCGCGCCTGGAACGCTCATAGCAATCCCGCTATAATCCTGCTCTGACAAGCGCTGGTCTAGCCAAGCTAGTAAATCCTCCAAACTTTCAGGCGTTGGAATGCTTGTCTTATCCAATATTTTCCCATCAGGAGTCAGACTGGCAAACTTAATTCCAGTCCCTCCGATATCAATCGTTGCAATAGTCATTGTTTTTACCATAAAAAGGGGCGAATCAGCAGTTAGTTCTTACCTTTTCGCCCCTCCTTTCTTTTTATGTTTACTTTTTGAAATTAAATTTCTTCTTTTTTAATCAATTCTGTACGAATTTCTTGTGGTGAAATGAAGCCTCTATGAACTGGGTATGGTCGTTCAAGTAGGTCAAGGAAGAGATGTTGACTTTCTGGTACATGCACATTTTCACTACACATATTGTAGTAGCGAAGGACATAGCCTTCTTCATTTTCAGCTACCTTAAAGGCTGTTGGACAGATTTGCGGTATGCTGAGAACAGAATGGCTCAAGAGACTACCAGTCGCAGCCACGCTTCCTTCTTGTTTAGCAAGCTGAAGGCTGGTAAACGGTGTCTGCAAGGCTTTGGAACGACGATAGGCTGAGAAGCGTTCTTGGGCTTGGTGGCATTCAAGCGCAAACTCGACTTCAAACTCACGCAAACACTGAGCTTCTGGTGTTGGGAAGTAACCCCAGTCACCTAGCTCACCTGATGCACGCAAAATAGTCACGGCAATGGTGTCGTCTCCAAGGATTTCATATTCATTCAATCCCTTGTTAGATACAGTCACCCCTTTTTCATCGTCATACAGACTAACAAAGGCTTGTTGGTGTTGAGGATTTTCAGGATTTTCCCATGAAGCAGCTGGTTTGTTTGGTCGTTTCACCACCTCATAGATGCTTTCAGAATCATTGCTTGGACGCGTGTTATGAGTCTTGACCAAGAGACGGATACGGTGGTCTTTGGCAGTGTTGGTAAAGCGAGTCTTGCAACGAATTTGTGGATTGTCAACGAAGACAGTCAACTCAGTTTCCAGAGGAATGCTTGTCAATTCTTCTGACCGTCCAGCCTCACGCTTCATAAACTCGATGATGCCTTTTTGCTCTTCTTCTAGCTTTTCATCAGCACTGACAGGCACGGTCAATTCATGTTTGAGCAAAATCTTAGCATAACGAGCTGTGTTTTCCAAGACCTCGTAGCCCTTAAGCTCTGAAAAGATTGGCTCTGTTCCTTTTGGTTGGAAATAGATATACTCATTTCCAATGTCACCACGGTCTTCGAAGCGGATAAAGTCTTCATAGGCTTCGTGAGTTGTCTTGTCATAAACTGTGATATTGTCATCCACACTCACTGTTACAAATGGCGTATCAATCACTCCGTTTTGGTAAATACCGTCGCGGTGTTCTTGCTCTCCTTCCAGCAATTGGAAAGTTGTCCAAGAAAGCGGCGCTAGGTGAACTGGAATGGTCACGCGCACTTGACGAGCGATACGAGCTTGGCGGAACTTATCTTTTGGTAAATCGTACTCAAAATTAGCTCCGAGGTCTTCGATTTTAGCCTCGACAGGACGCCCATCCAAGTCCTCCACACGATAACTTGGCAAGGTTAAGGCAGCCATCTTCTTGTAACCTTCTGTTGGGTGCAATTCCTTAAAATCACAAGTCACCACATCAATCACTGTGCTGACAGTATCGACCTTATCATGCAAGCCTGTATTAATGATAGTAAAGAGATAGTCACTTTGAGCCTTAGCTGTAGCGATTTTACCCTTCCATTCGTTAAGAAGATTGCTCTTAACAAAGTTTCCGACTTGATTGACCTTGGCAAAACGTGTCTCCATCTCACGGTGAACTTCGTCCACGCTACAGCCACAGATACTATCATGCGGCGCATTTTGCAAAAGAGTTTTCCAAGCATAGGTCAACTGGTCCTTGTGGTTATGACCCCCAGTGATAATTGTCAAGGGTTCTACAACTTGCTCTAGGAGGTTGCTATTTTCTTGGAAGGCTTGTTTGAGATAAATACGAGATGAAGAAGTGTTGGCAAGTGTGTACCAGCCGTCTGTTTCCTGACTAGTCAACTCACCTGTCACCGTTGATAATTGCTCCGGTAGGGCACTTTCCACGGCTTGAACATATTCATCAAAAGAACTGTGAACAAAGGTCACATCTGGGAATAGTTCATTTGCCACACGAATGGCTTCACTCAGATTTTTCTGGACAGGCTGATGGTCACAGCCGTTCATCATCAACCACTGGTTGGTCGAAGCATAGTCACGCACGTCTGCCAGTTTTTGTTTCCAGAAGGTCAAAGCCTCATCTTTATCAACTGGAATTTCATTCCCATTACTGTACCAGTTGGCAAAGAGAATACCCAGGACACGACTTCCGTCCGCACCCTGCCAGTACATTTCTGAAAACTGGGAAGTAAACTGCTCATCTTCAAGGACTTGGTTGTCAAATCCAATCGGCTTCACACCACGACCAAAGGCTGCCACGTGAATGCCTGATTTTTGTAGGATTTGAGGCGCTTGTCCCATATTTCCAAAGGTATCTGGGAAGTAACCAATCTGGGTTGATTTGCCCCATTTTGCACATTCTGCTTGACCAATCAAGGTATTGCGGACATTGGCTTCACTTGAAATCAAGTAGTCATCCTGCAAGATGTAAAAGGGACCAATTTTCAATTTTCCTTCGTCGATGTATCGTTGGACTTTGTCGCGATTTTCAGGGCGAATCTCCAAGTAGTCATCAAGGACAATGGTTTGACCATCTAAATGGAAACTCTTAAACTCAGGGTCATTTTCAAAGAGATCAAAGAGATTGTCAAACAATTCCACCAACTGCATACGATGGCTTTCAAAAGGCAAGTACCACTCACGGTCCCAGTGACTATGTGAGATAATATGTACGACAACATTTTCCATGAAGTAAAACCTCATTCTAAATTAAATTTTTATTGTTAACGTTTTTGGATGTAAATTTGTGATTCTTTCCAAGAATCAGTTGCGCTAATACTCAATGAAAATCAAAGTGCAAACTAGGAAGCTAGCCATAGGCTGCTCAAAACACTGCTTTGAGGTTGCAGATAAAGCTGACGTAGTTTGAAGAGATTTTCGAAGAATATAAATCACGCTCCTTAGCGAATATCTAGGTAATCCAAGACCAATTCACAGAACATCATGTTGGCCCAAGAGAACCATTCACGAGAGTAGAGAGTTGGGTCATCCACGTGGAAGCTTTCGTGCATGACACCTGTACCACCATCGCAAGCAACCAGCTGATCCAGCAAGAATTTCTTCTCTGTCTTATCTCTTGTTGTCAGGCCTTGGATAGAAAGGGCGATTGGCCAGATATAGCGATAGAAGGTATGAGAACTGCCGAGGCCACTAGCGTATTCTCCTTGGTAGAAATATGGATTTTCAGGGCTCAAAATGGTACGACGAGTTGCTTGATAGACTTCGTCGTCAATGTCGCAGTAGCCCAGATAAGGTGCAGCCAACAAACTTGGTACGTTTGGATCATCCATGATGCTGGCATTTCCTAGACCATCCACTTCAAAGGCATAAATCTTTTCGCCCTTGCTGTTGGTGGTGTAGGCGTAGTTGTCGATTCCTTCTTGAATCTCAGTCTGGAGACGCTTAGCATCAGCAATAATGCTCTGGCTATCAGCTAGGTTTAATGCTGCGAAGATTTCTTGCACATAACCCAAGACTACTACAGCAAACATATTTGACGGAATCAAGTAACTATACTGACAGCAGTCATCACTCGGACGAAAAGCTGACCAAGTCATGCCTGTCACTGCAAAATCAGGGCCAAAGCCATCATTTACCAAAGTGTCTTCCTTGCGGTCCGTATCTCGGACAAAACGATAAGGAGAGTTCTTGTGGTCTTGTTCTACCGTCCAAAGATGGAGAATTTCCTTAGTCGCTGAGACAAAAGTCTCATCAAACTGACTAGTCTCGCCAGTCTCTTTCCAGAGGAGATAAGCCAACTGCAAAGGATAGCAAAGCGAGTCCACCTCATACTTGCGTTCCCAAATCCAGCCATTAAGGTCTGTGTGGTCGGTCTCGTGGTGCCCCTTCCAGTTTTCCTCAATGTTAAAGGAATTGGCATAAGGATCCTTGAGTACCAAGGTCATCTGACGTTTTACCAAACCTGCAATGGTCTGACGCAGGAGGGGATCTCTTTTAGCTACATGAAGGTAGGGTCTGAGTTGGGCTGTCGAATCCCGAAGCCACATAGCAGGAATATCCCCAGTCAAGACAAAAGTTGAACCATCTTCTAAGATTTCAACCGTATTGTCCAAGGTGTCTGTGTAGCAACGCTCGAAAACATCCACCCACTCTGGATGGTTCTTGGCACGCTCTGCCACTTCATCTAGCCATTCTCTAACAATTTCTTTTGAATAAATCATCGTGCAGTATCCTCTTTCAAACAAGTTTCATTTTCAGTATATAGCTTTTGAGACAGAAAATACATACACAAATGATAGTCATTTTTCTACAAAATTGCTTTCTTTTGAACCCCATATCTAAAGGCTCTATTTTTCTGATATAATGTAGAAAAACAGCTAAAGGAAAGACTATGAAACCACTACTTGAAACCATCGATACCCGCTTTGGTACTGCCAGCAAGCATGCCTTTTCTCGGGGAAATACCCTGCCATACACAGGCGTTCCTTTTGGGATGAATTACTTTGTACCCCAGACCAGTGACCAGGATGGATTTTGGTTTTTCGATCCGCATCTGCCTATCTTTCAGGGGATTCGATTAACCCACCAGCCCAGCCCTTGGATTGGCGACTACTCTTGGCTCCTTCTGACACCTGTCACAGGCCAGCTAGGTGGAGACAGCCTCTTTCACCGCCAATCTTCCTATGACATAGATAAGGCCTCTTTCCAACCTCATTATCTGAAAATTTTCTCCCTGCGCTATCAGATTGAAACCCAGCTCACACCGACTTGCTACGGTGCTTCTATTCGTTTGGAGCAAAAGCAAGGCAAAGCCCTCTCCCTCTATCTTCACGCAGAAGATGAACTGACAGTAGAGCAAGTAGATAAGCGGACTCTTGCCCTGCGACAAGAAGGTAAAACTGAGACCAACAGAAATCCACTGATACTGTTCACTGCCCTGCAAATGAACACGGATATTCTTGCTATCAGCCAAGAAGGGGGAGACTGGCGAATTGACTTAACCAGTAGCTATGCTGAGATTCAGCTAGCCACTTCTTTCATCTCTCCTTCTCAAGCTCTGCTTAATCTACCTCAAGAAGATTTTGATAACTGTAAATCAAGTGCCCAAGCGGATTGGGAAAATCTCCTCCATCGTTTTGACGTTATAGAGACAGGAGAGGCTGACCGAACCTTCTTTGACCACTGCCTCTACAGACTCTTCCTCTTTCCTCAGACTTTTTATGAGGTTGATGAGTCAGGGCAAGTCATCCACAAGGATCTGACTACTGGATCTGTCAAGCCCGGTGTCCTCTTTAGCAACAATGGCTTCTGGGATACCTTCCGCACCACCTTCCCCCTCTTTGCCCTTGTCATACCAGAGCATTATCGTCTCTTTTTAGAAGGATTTCTCAATAACTACCGCGATACTGGTTTCCTTCCAAAATGGTTGTCTCCAGATGAACGGGGCATGATGCCCGGTACCCTTTTAGACGGCATTATCGCAGATAGCGCCTGTAAGGACATGGCCCCCGACCTAGAAGGAGAACTCTTCCAAGCCATGCTCGAAACAGCCAGCAAAGCCGACCCTCTCGGCATCAATGGCCGCCACGGACTAGCCCAATACCAAGAACTAGGTTACCTCTCTACCGACCACCATGAAAGTGTTAGCCATACTCTAGACTATGCCTATAGTGACTTTTGTATCGCCAGCTGTGCCAAAAAACTAGAGAACATAGAAATCGCTGAAACCTACAAGGCTGCTTCACAAAATTACCGCCAGCTATTTGACGCTGAAACAGGATACATGCGAGCGCGAGACAATCAAGGCAACTTCCGCCCTGACTTCTCTCCCTATAGTTGGGGACGTGATTATGCCGAATGTTCAGCCATCCAAGCAACTTTAGGCGTCCTACACAACATCCCAGGTTTGATCCAACTGATGGGTGGAAAAGAAGCCTTTAGCAACTATCTTTTGAAAGCCTGTCAAGATGCTCCCCTCTTTGAGACGACTGGCTATGGTTACGAGATTCACGAAATGAGCGAGATGGCTACTGCTCCTTTTGGACAAGTCGCCATTTCCAACCAACCGAGCTTCCACATTCCTTATCTCTTCCGCTACAGCGATTACCCTGACTACACTGCCCTTCTCATCAAGACACTCCGTCAGAAGGCCTTTCACCCAAGTTGGGAAGCCTATCCTGGCGATGAAGACAATGGCAGTCTCTCAGCTTGGTACATCTGGTCAGCTCTCGGACTTTATCCGACCTGTCCAGGCAAACCAAACTATGACCTCGGAATTCCTCTCTTTAATCACCTCCGTATCTACCTAGCTAAAGAAGGTAAATGGCTGGATATTCATACGGAGCAAAACCACAACCATTTTAACTTTGTCAAAGAATGCCGACTGGACAAGACCCCAGTGTCTAGCATCCAACACCAAGACCTCCTAAAAGCTGAGCAGTTAACCTTCACCCTCAGCTGGTTACCAAGTCAGCCGTCCACTTCCTGAAATGCAAAAATCTCCTAGCAGGCTTTCCTGCTAGGAGATTTTCTTATGAGAGGTACTTGTTAAGCTTTGAAAATTGGATTTATTATTCGATAAGTATCAAACCATCTACCAATTAAGCTTCTTCGTCTTCTTTACGACGACGACCTGCAAGACCAAGACCAAGTACGGCACTTGCGGCAGCTGCTACCATAGCTACAGTAGAATCTGCTGTACCTGTATTTGGCAACTCTTTAGCGACTGTACGCACGTTTGTTGCTGCTTGGTTGGCATTTGCTGCTTGAGCTGGAACTACAGCTGGTGTTTGAGCAGCTTGGTCATTAGCTGGACTTGCATGATTAGTTGCTGGAGAAACTTTCGCCAGGAAGTCTTCGATACGTTTAACCGTTGCAGCCACATCTGCCTGAGTTGCATCTGCATTGGCAAATACTTTCTTAGCATCCGCTGATAATGCGTTCGCTGCTTTTGCAGTTTCTGCATCAAGCTTAGCTGATTCTTGGATGATTAGTCCATCTAACTGACGAATAGCGCCTGCTAACTTAGCTTTATCCACTTTTGCTTCAGTGTTAGTAGCTCCGTTATTTTGAGCTGAAGGAGCTTGTTTAAAGATAGCTTCAGCGGTAATTGCTAAAACTTTGCCATCTTTAGTTACAACAGTTGCATTTCCTGCCTTGTCAAAGAGAACATCTACTACATCAGCATTTGCTGCTTTAATCTTAGCTTTTGCAGCTTCTTTTTCTGAATCTGTTAAGTTAGTAAAGTCTGCTACCGTTTCTCTTTCAAAGTCAAGGTTGATGTTATCTCCGCTATTCTTAGCTGTTACATCACTTTCTGTTTTCACTAATTGGTCTTTTGCAATCGATACTGTATTTCCATCTAGTGTTACTGTGGCGTTACCTTTATCGTCTACTACTACAGTCGCTCCTGAATTGACGGCTTCAATTGCTTTCTTAACTGCCGCTTTTTCATCTTCCGTTAAGTTATCTTTGTTTCCAACTAATGTACGGAATGCTGGTGTTTTCACTTTAGCAGTCTTAGCTTCGTCAGCTAGGTTTCCAGCTGGGATTACTAGGTCTAAAGCTGGAATATTCAGAACTGTACCATCAGCTTTAGTTACTGTTGCATTACCTTTATCGTCTACTACTACAGTTGAACCTGGGTTGACTGCTTTAACCTTCTCTTCGATAGCTTTCTTCTCTTCTGGAGTTAAGGCATCTGGATCTGCTACTACAGTTTTAGCTGCTGGTGTATTGACATCATTGCCTGCATTTTCTTTAGTGATATCATCTTGTGTTTTCACTAAATCAGTGGCTGGAATGACCGCTGTCTTACCTTCTGGTGTTGTAACTGTAGCATTACCCTTATCGTCTACTACTACAGTTGAGCCTGGGTTGACTGCTTTAACCTTCTCTTCGATAGCTTTCTTCTCAGCCTCTGTCAACTTGTCTAGGTTCGCTGCTACAGTTTTAGCTGCTGGTGTATTGACATCATTGCCTGCATTTGGTTTAGCTGCATCTGCTGCTGACTTCGTCAAGTCTGTTGCTGGAATAACGGCTGTTTTACCTTCTGGTGTTGTGACTGTGGCATTTCCTTTATCGTCCACTACTACAGTCGCTCCTGGGTTAACTGCTTTAACCTTTTCTTCAATAGCTTTCTTCTCTGCAACTGTCAACTTGTCTGAGTTCGCTACAACCGTCTTATCCGCCGGCTTAACGATGTCGTTGCCTGCGTTTGGTTTAGTTGCATCTTCCGGTGATTTGAATAAATCTTTCCATGGAATTGTTGCCACAGTTCCATCATTTAAAGTAACAGTAGCGTTACCTTTATCATCAAATTTAACAGATTTAGCCTCAGGATTGAGTTTTCTTAATTTTTCTTCTACTTTGGCTTGTGCAGCTGAATCAGTCGGTTCACCAACCACTTTATCTGCTGGTTTAACAATTTCACCATTTCCTGCGTCAGATTTAGCTGTATCTTCCTTAGTTCTCACTAACTCAGTTGATGGAATCGTTGCAGTCTGACCTTCTGGTGTAGACACTGAAACAGTTCCGTCTGCATCGAGTAGCACAATAGAATTTGGATTTACAGACTTAACAGCAGCAATAATTTGAGCTTTTTCTGACTCTGTCAACATCGATTTATCCTTGATGATAACTTTATCAAGTGGTTTGTTAATATCGTTTCCACCTTTACCATTATCTAGATTCTCCAACGTTTTCACCAGATCAGTTGGATTAATGATTCCCTTATCACCATTTGCTGTAGTAACTTCAATATTTCCAGCGTCGTTATATTTAACCTCTTTGGCTGTTGGGTTCACTTTCTTCACTTCTTCTAGGATTTTAGCTTTTTCCTCAGCTTTTAGGTTGGCTGGATCATTAACTAGCACTTTATCAATTGGTCTGTTAATATCCCCAACTGCTCTAATTGCCGATTTATCCGCGTCTTGAATCTTATTAACATCTGCTTCTTTATTCGCAGCATCTACTAATTTCTTAGCTTCGGCTGCTATTTGATCTGCTTTATCTTTAAGATTCTCTTTCGCTTTAGGAGATAAGTCAGTACGCGCGTCAATCTCTTCTTTCTTCGCTTTTGTTTGCTCATCAATGGCTTTACGAGCATTTGGTTTATCTTCTACAACAGGTAAAACTTTCCCTATTTCAGCATTTGCATCATCTTGAAGTTTCTTAACCTCTGAATCTGTTGTAGCAATATCAATTGCTTGCTTAGCTTCTTTGGCTAAGGCTGTCGCTTTTTCAGCAGCTTCAGCTTTTTCTTCATCCGTAGCATCTGGTGTGTTTTCAATGGCTTTTAGTTGTTCAGCTAGCTTATCATCAATAGCTTTCTTGGCTGCAGCTTTAGTTGTTGTTTCTGGATTCACAGCTTTAATCGCTGCTACACCGTGTTCCTTAGCACTATCTACTGCTCCTTGAACCTTCCTTGATTCCTCTGGTGTTGTGGTTACATCTGGTTGAGCATCAATGGCCTTGTTCGCTTCGTCAGCAGCTGCTTGAGCTTCTGCCTTAGCTTTCGCTTTTTCTTCAGCTGTTAGATCTTGGCGAGCATCGATTTCCTTATTCTTAGCAGCTAATTCATCTGCCACTGCTTGTTTAGCAGCTGCTTTGGCTACTGGATTCACAGCACCAACTGCAGACTCACCGGCTTCTTTGGCTTTGGCTACTTCTGCATCACTTGTTGCGGCTGCTACTGCTGCCTTAGCCTTGTCTGCTTCTGCCTTAGCCTTGTCTTTAGCAGCTTTCTTCTCTGCATCTGTCAAGTCTGTACGCTCATCAATGGCCTTGTTCTTAGCAGCAAGAGCGTCATCAATAGCTTTGTCAGCGGCTGCTTTAGCAGTTGTTTCTGGATTCACAGCTTTAATCGCTTCTACACCTTGTGTCTTAGCGGCTTCTACTTTATCTTGAGCTGCTTTGGCTTCTTCTGGTGTTGCGGCTACATCTGGTTGAGCATCGATAGCCTTGTTCGCTTCGTCAGCAGCTGCTTGAGCTTCTGCCTTAGCTTTCGCTTTTTCTTCAGCTGTTAGATCTTGGCGAGCATCGATTTCCTTATTCTTAGCAGCTAATTCATCTGCCACTGCTTGTTTAGCAGCTGCTTTGGCTACTGGATTCACAGAAGTAACATCCGCTACACCTTTATCTTCTGCAGCGTCCACAAGTTTTTGGGTTGCTCGGGCTGCATCTTCTGTATCTTCATTATCAGGTTGAGCGTTGATTTTAGCTAATTCTGCATCAGCTAATTTTTTGGCTTCTGCTTTAGCTGCGTCTTTTTCTGCTTGACTTAGGTCTGTGCGCTTATCAATCTCATCATTTTTAGCTGTTAAGGCATTGGCAATTGCTGCCTTAGCATTCTCTTTAGCGATTGGGTTTACTTTAGAAATGGCTGTAGTGGCTTCTGTTTGCGCTTCATCTACAGCTGCATCTATCGTCGCTGCATCGATTTTCTCAGTTGCTGCCCGGGCTGCTGCGTTGGCTTTAGCAATAGCGGCTGTTTTTTCAGCTTCTGATAGATTTCTGTCTGCATTAATAGCATCTTCTTTAGCCTTACGAGCTGCTTCAATTGCCGCTTTGGCTTCAGCTTTTTTAGCTACTACTGGATTGTCTGCTGCAATGGCGGTTGTCCCTTCAGTTTGAGCTTGATCCAAGGCAGCTTTTGTTGTTAGATTAGGATCATTAATGGCTGCTAATGCTTTCTCTTTATCTGCATTTACCTTAGCGATAGCTGCTTGTTTTTCATCATCGGTAGTATTAGGATCTGCAATAGCATTAATTTCTGCAATCTTATCTTCTGCAGCCTTGTTGACTGCATCAATCGCAGGTTGTTTATTTAGGGTCGTAAACTCTGTTAGTGGTCTTCTGTCTATAGATCCATCTCTATAGGTTACTAGTAAATCATTTCCATCTTTTGCGATCGTTTGAATCTTACTATTTTGATTCTCTACTTCTTGACCGCGCTTAGACTCTAACCGTCTATCTGGATTGTTTTGAGAATATTCAAGCTTGACTTTTTCTTTTACTTTTTCAAACTCTTCCTCCGTTACAGCTGCAGGATCGGTAACGACAACCTTGTCAGCTTCCTCAGGAGTTTTTATATCGTATTTTTGAGTCTGAGGTTTGAGCACTACACGAAATGCTGCTGGATCTGAAATAGTTCCTCTGTTTACTCTAGCATCAACATTATCCTGATCAATAGCATTTACAAAACGAACTCCTAAAGCAACTCCATCCTTTTTCAGTACCTCATCTAACTTATTTTGTGGTAAACCAGGTCCTGGCGCTGGAGTTCCTGTATAACGAATAATAGCTTCTTCACCTTCTGTTGCGACTGTCTCTGAAGTAATTTTGTCTGCTTTGAAACCATATTCAACGTCTGTTTTATCTGTTGAATCTGCCGCATCTTTGAAAGATTGATTGCTTCCTTTTTTTAGAACTGCACTTTTAATCTTGCCACCATCATCTTTGATCTTGATATCAAATGAGTTTTCTTCTGCACCATACACAAATACTTCTTTTTTAGTTGGTGCTGGATCGGAATAGTCAATCTCAACTGTCGGTCTTTGATTTGTGCGTGCTACATTAGCAACTGGAACCGTATCTGTTGAACCGTCTTTATAGATTACAGTGACGTTTCTATTCTCTACTGTAACACGATCCACTACTGAATCACGACGTTCTACAACAGTTCCTTTTTTAGACTCTAGTCTAGCATCCTGGCTAGTTTTAGAGTGTTCAACTTTAAGCTGATTTTTAATTTTTTCAATATCTGCAGCGCTTAAATTGTCAATATCTGTAACACTGATTTTATCAGCATTGGTTGCTGGTTCATGGATGCTATATTTGTAGGTTTGAGATTTAAGGACAACTTTAAAGTATCCGATTGCATTAACTCCACTTCCTGCAGCAGACAGTACCTTATTTTTTTTCGATGTTACACGAAGATAACGCTCCCCTATTGATAAGTGTTGTTCCTGATTCTTAGTATAGCCAGAATTTCTCATCAAAGCATCATTAGGTTGACCAGTCATTGCTACTGTTAAAGGGAGAGGTGTCTCCGTAGTAATTTTTTTGAAATTATAACCATAACCATCAGTTACTATCGTTGCGTCTGATGTTGAAGTAAATTTTTGATTTGAACCCTTAGTTGTCTCTACATACGTAACCTTATCATCCTCATTTGATGTGATATGGAATCCAACATCTGCTTCTTCTTTATTGTAGACATAGACTTCTTTTTTGGCGTCATCTGAGAACTCTACAGTATAACTGATCCCATTTTCTGTTTTTGTTGTCCCGGCATAAGTTGGAGCGGTGGATTCCACACGAGAATCCTCATTCCCAGCTGTTGCTTCTCCATTTTCTGCACCAGTAGACGGTGCTCCATCTCCTGGGTCAGCCTCCCCCCCTCCGTTAGGGTTAGCTGCCACAGCAGCTCCGCCTTGTGAGTCTGCGCCATTCTCAGCAGCTGACACTGCTCCGTTCCCCAAAAACATAAATAGAGCCGCTACTGCCACACTGGCTGCACCAAAGCTATATTTACGAATAGAATAACGCGTGACCTTCTCACGACGCAGGCGCTCAGAACGACTCATGGATACTTTCTTGTCCATTACTTAAAATCTCCTTTAGGATTATATTTTTCTACATAAGAGAGGCTCCTCCTTCCTTATAGAAGGAGACTTCCTCTATGCATAGATTTACTTTACTATGATACATAATTACCAAGATATATGCAACTTTTTTGTTTGCTAATATTTTGCTAAAAAAAAAAAACATTTTTTCGATTTTCGTGAATTTTATTCGGTTTTTTATCCATGTTTTTTATTATTTTATGAATTTGTTAAGGTTTTACTGATTTTTATGACATCTTATGCTCTAATTCTTTAGGATTCAATCAACCCTTAATTTCTATAAATATTATTTTTTCAAAATAACTCTATCTTTTTCACTAGCCTCGACAAAATAAGTAGAAAAAATGTAAGGGGTTGCGCCTTTTTCATTGGCATCATTTGAAGATGACAACATGCAAGGAGCCTAAAAAAGAGAAACAGCCAGTGATATCACTAGCTATTCTGATTGCTTGCCATAGAACAGAAGATAGCGGCTCCTTGCCTCTCCTGACTACTTGACTAGCCTTGACCACTTACTATAGCTGCTCAGTTTTAAACAAGCAGGTTATCAGAAAGCCATGGCCTAGCCTACTGATTTTAAACAAGGAGCATTGGATGGCATCAAAAAAGAACACAGGCCTGCCGAGGCAGCCAAAGTTTTTGATCTTGGTCTCAGAACTCTCTTCAGCTAGGAAAAGAAATGAGGTGAACAAGGACACTGAGAGCGGAAAGAGCCAGTCATCAAAAATCGAAAGCTTCCTTTAGAGGAGTCGAAAGCTTTTGTAGAGGCTCATCTCGAGACTGCTTTCAGGGAAATTGCGGCACAGTTTGATTGCGCTCTCCCTTCAGTAGGGGCAGCTTTAAAGCAGATTCAGGTCACTTGAAAAAGACGACTAGCTTTAAGGAACAAGATTCAAAGAAAGTCGCTGACTTCTCTAGTCTGGAGATTTTCCAATCTCCCTCCTTATGGGACAGTTCCATAGTAAAGTAAAATAGAAATAGGACAAATCAATCAGGACAATCAAATCGATTTCTAACCATGTTTTAGAAGCAGAGGTGTACTATTCTAGTTTC
>NZ_VMMQ01000077.1:0-21108 GCF_013277295.1 Streptococcus sp. 477 | reverse complement strand
TATAGTTGCTTAGTTTCAAACAAGCATGTTATAATAAAGCTATGGCATATAGTACAGATTTTAAACAGCGAGCATTAGATTACATCAAAGAGGGGCACAGCCATGTCGAGGCAGCCAAGGTTTTTGATGTTGGCGTCAGAACTCTCTTCACGTGGGAAAAGAACTTACGTGAACAAGGACACTTAGAGAGGAAAAAGCGAGTCGTCAAAAACCGAAAGATTCCTTTAGAGGAATTGAAATCCTTTGTAGAGGCTTATCCAGATGCTTTTTTACGGGAAATTGCGGCACATTTTGATTGTGCTGTCCCTTCAGTATGGGCAGCTTTAAAGCAGATGAAGGTCACTTCAAAAAAAGATGACGAGCTTTAAGGAACAAGACCCAGAGAAAGTCGCTGAGTTTCTTGATATTTTGGATAACCTAAACGATTTACCAATCGTATATATTGATGAAACAGGAATCGACCGCTACCTCTATCGTCCTTATGCAGGGGCTCCTAGAGGGGAGAAAGTCTATGAAAAGATTAGCGGACGTCGTTTTGAGCGAACTTCAATTGTTGCAGGACAAGTAGACGGAGAGTTTATAGCTCCCATGATTTACAAGAACAGCAGGACAAGCGATTTCTTTGTGGAGTGGTTCAAAACGCAACTCCTGCCTGCTTTGAAGACACCTCATGTTATTATCATGGACAATGCTAGTTTTGATCCCAAGAACATTTTGGATGAACTCTGCATCCAAGATAAACACTTTTTCTTACCTCTACCGCCATATTCACCGGATTTGAATCCTATTGAGCAAGCTTGGGCTATCTTGAAAAAGAAAGTGACGGATTTATTAAGGGAAGTCCCAACTATTTTTGAATGTTTGGAACACTTTTTTAAAACTAAATGACTGATATAAGTCCATAGGCCCTATTAGAGGATGTTCTGGTGTCTTATTCACTTGTTTTTTTATAGCATTAGTAGATAGAATCAGCAAATAAAAAAGTAGTTCAAATGCCTGGCAGCAAAAAATCTCAACGATTCATACTCTTCGAAAATCAAATTCAAACCGCGTCAGCGTCGCCTTACCGTACTCAAGTACAGCTTGCGGCTAGCTTCCTAGTTTGCTCTTTGATTTTCATTGAGTATCACCTAATATAGACTAAAGTTTAGAGTTTAAGGAAAGTAGGGCTAATATATTGTATGAAAAATAAGATTGTTTTTAAGCAAAACTCTTGAAAATGATTGAAAAAAGAGTTATTATAGATGTATAGTAAAAAGCAAACGCTTACTTAATCAAGGAGGGCAGTTTATGTCATACAAAACAAGCAATGCAGAAGGGCATGTAGATTTCATTAATACCTATGATTTGGAGCCAATGGCGCAACAAGTGATCCCTAAAGCAGCATTTGGCTATATTGCTAGTGGGGCAGAAGATACTTTCACTTTAAGAGAGAATATCCGTGCCTTTAACCACAAACTCATCGTTCCACATACGCTTTGCGATGTTGAAAATCCAAGTACAGAGATTGAATTTGCGGGTGAAAAACTATCCTCACCAATCATTATGGCGCCTGTTGCGGCTCATAAATTAGCGAATGAACAGGGTGAAGTGGCGACTGCGCGTGGTGTGCATGAGTTCGGTTCTCTTTATACAACCAGTTCTTACTCTACTGTTGACCTTCCAGAGATTTCTGAAGCCCTTCAAGGGACACCTCATTGGTTCCAATTTTACTTTAGTAAGGATGACGGTATCAACCGCCACATCATGGACCGTGTGAAGGCTGAAGGTTATAAGGCGATTGTCTTGACGGCAGATGCTACTGTAGGGGGCAATCGTGAGGTGGATAAGCGTAATGGTTTTGTCTTCCCAGTTGGCATGCCGATTGTTGAAGAATACCTGCCAGAAGGTGCTGGTAAATCAATGGACTTTGTTTACAAATCAGCTAAACAACGCTTGTCTCCACGCGATGTAGAATTTATCGCTGAATACTCTGGTCTTCCTGTGTATGTCAAGGGACCACAATGCCGTGAGGACGTTGAACGTTCGCTTGCTGCAGGAGCTTCTGGTATCTGGGTAACCAACCACGGTGGTCGTCAAATCGACGGTGGACCAGCTGCCTTTGACTCGCTTCAAGAAGTGGCAGAAGCAGTTGATAGACGTGTGCCGATTGTCTTTGACTCTGGTGTTCGTCGTGGTCAACACGTCTTTAAAGCCTTGGCTTCAGGAGCAGACTTGGTAGCTATTGGTCGCCCTGTTATTTATGGCTTGGCTCTCGGTGGTAGTGTCGGTGTGCGTCAAGTCTTTGAACACTTGAATGCGGAATTGAAGACAGTTATGCAATTGTCTGGAACTCAGACCATTGAAGATGTCAAACACTTCAAACTTCGTCACAACCCATACAACCCAACCTTCCCAGTTGACCCTCGTGACTTAAAATTGTATTGATAAAAGAGATTGCCTCCACTGAATGTGGAGTTTTTTCTTCGTGTATTGGAAGAATAAATCGCTATCAAAAACTATATAAAGATATTTTTCGGTCAAATATCTTGCTAGGGCTTTCAATTTCTGTTATAATGGTCTAGTAATTAAATAATAAAGACATTTGGGGTGCTTTAGGCTGAGATAACTAAGTTAGACCCTTTGACCTGAACTAGATAATGCTAGCGTAGGAAACGTGAATATTTTCAAAATAGAATTAATCCAACATTATTGGAAAATATACTATGAGTAATATATGTTTCAGAGTTCTCTTACGTTAGTAAGGGGACTTTTTTATTTATCATAAGTGATATTATTTTATACTAAAATTAAATATATTTAGGGGGATATACCTATGAAACTTATTACTGAAATTATGGAAGAAAAGGCATTACCAATTGTCGATAAAATATATAATGATGGCTTTATTCAAGGATTAATTCATGCTGATTTATCGGAAAAAGCAGTCGAGCATTATCTACGAGCAGATGCGCTTTATTTAGAGAATTTTAGCGATATTTATGCTATTCTTTTAGCAAAAAGTAATGATAAAGTTGAAAAAAACTTTTTCTTAGGTCAAATTAATTTTGTATTAAATGAAGAAATTGCTGCACATAAAAATTTAGCAGACTATATAGGAAGAGATTATCAGGACATAATCAAAGGCGGAGAGTGGTACCCATCTGCAGACCATTATATAAAACATATGTATTATAATGTATTTGCTTTTGGTATGGCAGAAGCGTTAAGTGCAATGGCACCATGTCCATGGATTTATAAAATGGTAGCTGGAAAAATTCTTGATAATCATAATTTAGCAGAAGATCACCCACTAAAATTCTGGGTTGAATTTTATGCTGATGGCTTAGTAGATGAAGTACTTACTGAGTACTATAAAATTATTAATCGTGAAGCTGAATTTATGAATGAAGAAGGTAAACAAAGACTTATTAAAAACTTCTTAGAAAGTTGTGAACATGAACGTCGTTTCTTTAATATGGCTTATACACAAGAACGTTGGGATTTAGAGGTATAGGGTATGACTAAACTTAATATTGCATTAACTATTGCTGGAACTGATCCAACTGGTGGAGCAGGAATTATGGCTGACCTGAAAAGTTTTCAGGCGCGTGAAGTGTATGGAATGGCTGTAGTTACTAGTGTCGTTGCACAAAATACGTTAGGTGTTCAAATGATAAGAAACTTGGATTTAGATATATTAGAAGCACAATTAAAAAGTGTGTTTGATGATATAACACCTGATAGTATAAAAACTGGAATGATAGCAAATGCTGATATGATGAAATTAATTAAGAGATATTTGCCTAAAGATGTTCCTTATGTTGTTGATCCAGTTATGGTCGCGACAAGTGGAGATAAATTGATAGATGATGTTGCAAGAAAACATCTAAAAGAAGAGATATTACCACTAGCAACTATTATTACGCCAAATGTACCAGAAGCAGAAGAAATTGTTAATTTTAAAATATTAACAGAGGACGATGTTAATCGTGCAGGAAAGTTCATTATCGATGAAGTTGGATGTAAATCAGTAGTTATAAAAGGGGGACATCTAACTGGAGAAGCAAAAGATTACTTATTTTTAAATGATGGTACTAAAAAAGTATGGACTAGTGAAAGATTTAAGACTAATCATACACATGGAACAGGCTGTACATTCTCAGCTGTTATTGCTGCAGAATTAGCAAAAGGTAAAAGTATAATTGAAGCTGTAGATATTGGAAAAAAATTCATAACAGCAGCGATAAAATACACACCAGAGCTAGGTCATGGAAATGGACCTGTAAATCATATTGCGTTTAAAGGAGATTTATAAATATGACAAGTTTAAAATTATTAAAAGAGAAAGCACCACTAGTGATTTGTATCACGAATGATGTAGTTAAAAATTTCACGGCAAATGGATTAGTAGCATTAGGAGCATCACCAGCGATGAGTGAATATCCAGAAGACTTAGAAGATTTATTAAAATATGCTGGAGGGTTATTGATTAATATCGGTACATTAACAGATGAAACTTGGAAATTATACCAAGAGGCGCTTAAAATAGCTGAAAAATATAATGTACCTGCAGTATTAGATCCTGTAGCCTGTGGAGCGGGAGCATATAGAAAAAAAGTATCAGATGATTTAATAAATAATTACAAACTGGCAGCTATTAGAGGAAATGCTGGCGAGATTGCATCTTTAGTCGGCATAAATGTAGCCTCTAAGGGAGTAGACAGTGCAGGAGTAGATAATATTGATGAAATTGCCTTAGCAGCAAATGCTAAGTTTAATATTCCAATAGTAGTAACTGGGGAAGTTGATGCTATTGCAGTTAATGGAGAAGTAATAACTATACATAACGGAAGTGCAATGATGCCCAAAGTTATTGGAACAGGTTGCTTATTAGGAGCTGTATTAGCAAGCTTTATTGGACTAGAGAAAGGTGAAGAATTAAAATCACTAGAGACAGCTATGTTAGCATATAATATTGCCGGGGAAATGGCAGAAAAACGTCCTAATGGACATTTACCAGGAACATTTAAAGTTGAATTTATTAATGCATTATATGAAATTACAGATCAAGATATAAAAGCATTTAAAAAGGTGAAATAAGATGTTTAATAAAGAACTATTAAAATTGTATTTTATATGTGGAACTACAACTTGCTTAGGTAGGGACTTATATACAGTAGTTGAAGATGCTTTAGTAGGTGGAATAACTTTATTTCAATTTCGTGAAAAAGGTGAAGGCGCCTTAGAAGGTAGAGAAAAAGTAGAATTAGCAATAAAACTACAAAATCTTTGTAAAAAATACAATGTTCCGTTTATTGTTAATGATGATATAGAGTTAGCATTAGAAATAGATGCTGACGGAGTGCATGTAGGGCAAGATGACCTAGGTGTTGATGAAATAAGAAAATTAATGCCAGATAAAATAATAGGTCTTTCTATAGGGAATGAAGAAGAACTTAAACAATCCAAAGTTGAATATGTAGATTATGTTGGTGTTGGTCCTGTATTTGATACCCAGTCAAAAGATGATGCTGGTGGCGCTATAGGTTATGAAGGTCTTAAATTGATGAGAAAACTATTGCCACAAATGCCCTTAGTTGCAATTGGTGGGATACAGACGCAACATATTAAAGACATTATGAAGACCAATGTTGACGGTGTTTCAATCATTTCAGCAATATCGTATGCAAAAAATATAGAAAAAACTGTTCGGGAAATGAGTGAACAATAGGTATCTATCCTTGGATTCTAAGTAAGTGGAAGTTTTCCTTTTCTAAAAAGATATGTCCAGATTCAGTTTAAATAGCTAATCTATCAAACAAGACATTTGTTTTTTGCAAAAGAAAGATCTGCTATCTTTGTGAGTGCAAGGATGTATTTCCAGTTCAATTTCTTGAATTGTAATAAATCATTTGTTATAATAGTTATATAATTAAATAATAGAGACATTTGGGGTGCTTTAGGCTGAGATGATACCCATTGAACCTGATACAGTTAAGACTGGCGAAGGGAAATGTGAACAGTTTTTTTCGTATGGTGAAATGAACGGTCTAATCTTGTAAGTCAACTCTAATTCTTGATTGTAATTGGAGTTTTTTTGTTTATATAAAACTGGATAGGCTTGTTTAGGTAGCTCTCTGCAAATGCCCTCGATGTTCTTTAAAAGAATCAAGTGGAATTACGATTTTACTTGGTATTTCTTGGTGTTTTATTAATTACTAACAAGTAAAGAGAGGAGAAGTAAATATGGAAACACAGGTTTATGCATTTCAGCCAGGTTTGACTGTTGGAGAATTATTAAAAAATAGTCAGAAGGATTGGCAGGCTGCAATCAATCATCGTTTTGTCAAGGAACTTTTTGAAGGGACAATTGAGAATAAGGTCTTAAAAGACTACCTAATTCAAGATTATCACTTCTTTGATGCCTTCTTATCCATGCTGGGTGCCTGCGTAGCCTACGCAGACCAGCTTGAATCCAAGCTTCGTTTTGCCAAGCAATTAGGCTTTCTTGAAGCAGATGAAGATGGTTATTTCCAAAAGGCTTTCAAAGACTTAAAAGTATCTGAGAAAGACTATCTGGAAGTGACCTTGCACCCTGTAACAAAAGCCTTTCAGGATCTAATGTATTCGGCAGTGGCTTCATCAGACTATGCCCATCTTTTGGTCATGCTGGTCATTGCAGAGGGTCTCTATTTAGACTGGGGTTCTAAAGATTTGGCTCTTCCTGAAGCCTATATTCATTCGGAATGGATCAATCTCCACAGAGGTTCTTTCTTTGCAGAGTGGGTTCAATTTCTGGTTGACGAACTCAATCGTGTCGGAAAAGGTCGAGAAGATTTGACAGAACTTCAGCAACGCTGGAATCAAGCGGTCGCTTTAGAATTAGCCTTTTTTGACATTGGTTATGATGCCTAGAGAAAGTTCAGGATACTGACAAATTTGACGAGGTAAATCATTCAATGTAACTGAAAAAAATTCTCAACTAAAGATAGAGATAAATCGAAATCAGTAGATCGTATAAAGTGAAAAGGAAGGAATTCAATATGACAAGTTTAAAATTATTAAAAGAAAAAGCACCTTTGGTCATTTGCATCACCAATGATGTAGTAAAAAATTTCACAGCAAATGGATTAGTAGCACTGGGTGCGTCACCAGCTATGAGCGAGTACCCAGCAGACTTAGAAGATTTATTAAAATATGCTGGAGGATTATTGATTAACATTGGGACTTTAACGGATGAAAATTGGAAGCTGTATCAAGAGGCACTAAAAATTGCTGAAAAATATAATGTCCCTGCAGTATTAGATCCAGTAGCTTGTGGAGCAGGAGAATATAGAAAAAAAGTAGCAGATGATCTAATCAACAATTACAAATTAGCAGCGATTAGGGGAAATGCTGGCGAGATTGCCTCTTTAGTAGGGATAAATGTGGCATCTAAAGGAGTAGATAGTGCGGGCGTAGATAATATTGATGAAATTGCTCTAGCAGCAAATGAGAAGTTCAATATTCCAATAGTAGTAACAGGTGAAGTGGATGCTATTGCTGTAAATGGAGAAGTGGTAACGATTCATAATGGTAGTGCCATGATGCCAAAAGTTATTGGGACAGGATGCTTATTAGGAGCTGTATTAGCAAGCTTTATCGGACTTGAAAAAGGTCAAGAATTGAAATCATTAGAAACAGCAATGTTGGTTTACAATATCGCTGGAGAAATGGCAGAAAAACGCCCCAATGGGCATCTTCCTGGGACATTTAAAGTTGAATTTATAAATGCCTTATATGAGATTACAGATGAAGATGTAAAGGAATTCAAAAGAGTGAAGTAAAATGTTTCATAAAGAATTACTAAAACTATATTTTATTTGTGGAACGACTACTTGCCAAGGAAAAGATCTATATAGAGTCGTTGAGGAAGCCTTAAAAGGTGGTATAACCTTATTTCAATTTCGTGAAAAAGGTGAGGGAGCCTTAGAAGGTAAAGAAAAAGTCGAATTAGCAATTAAACTACAGGATCTTTGTAAAAAATACAATGTTCCGTTTATTGTTAATGATGATATTGATTTGGCGATGGAAATTGACGCTGATGGCGTACATGTAGGACAAGATGACCTTGGAGTTGATGAAATTAGAAAATTGATGCCAGATAAAATAATTGGTCTTTTTATAAAAAACGAGAAAGAATTTCAACAGTCAAAAGTTGAATATGTAGATTATGTTGGTGTTGGTCCTGTATTTGATACCCAGTCAAAAGATGATGCTGGTGGCGCTATAGGTTATGAAGGTCTTAAATTGATGAGAAAACTATTGCCACAAATGCCCTTAGTTGCAATTGGTGGGATACAGACGCAACATATTAAAGACATTATGAAGACCAATGTTGACGGTGTTTCAATCATTTCAGCAATATCGTATGCAAAAAATATAGAAAAAACTGTTCGGGAAATGAGTGAACAATAGATATAGATCTAACCCAAGAAAGATCTGCTGTCTTTGTGAGTGCAAGGATGTATTTCCAGTTCAATTTCTTGAATTGTAATAAATCATTTGTTATAATAGTTATATAATTAAATAATAAAGACATTTGGGGTGCTTTAGGCTGAGATGATACCCATTGAACCTGATACAGTTAATACTGGCGAAGGGAAATGTGAAATGTTTTTTTCGTATGTCGAAAAGAACGGTCTAATCTTGTAAGCTGAACTCTAATTCCTATCTGTAATTAGAGTTTTTTCTTTTACGAAACTGGATGAAGGTGATATCAATCCTTTTGGTAGCTCACCTTGAGTGCCCCAATTTTCTTTAAAAAAGGAGTTTTTTATGTTGAAAAAATGGCAGTTAAAAGATGTTATCTTGCTTGCTTTCTTGTCTATCTTTTTTGGTGGGATTTTCGTTGGTTCAGGATATGTGTATAATATTCTCATCCTACTCTTAACACCTCTTGGTTTACAGGCTTTTGCCAATGAAATCCTCTTTGGACTCTGGTGTATGGCTGCGCCCATTGCTGCCATCTTTGTTCCGAGAGTCGGAAGTGCGACGATTGGAGAAGTGCTAGCTGCGCTTGCTGAAGTCCTTTATGGTAGCCAATTCGGTCTAGGTGCCCTTTTGTCCGGCTTGGTTCAAGGTTTGGGAAGTGAACTTGGTTTTATCGTAACTAGAAATCGCTATGAAAGTTGGCTCTCTCTAACTGCTAATAGTATTGGGATTACGCTTGTTAGCTTTATCTATGAATACATTAAGTTAGGTTACTATGCCTTTTCACTTCCGTTTGTCCTTTCCTTGCTTGTGGTACGTTTTATTTCTGTTTATTTCTTCTGTACCATTTTGGTTCGTGCCATTGTCAAACTCTATCATCAGTTTGCAACTGGAGGAAAAGCATAGATGGGTCTGGAATTACGGGAGATTCAGTCCCCAATTTTTTCGGAACCGATTGATTTTACTTTTCATGAGCAATCCTTTACCTTGTTAGTTGGGAGTAGTGGGTCTGGAAAATCGAGTCTCTTTCAAATGATTGCCCAAGTCAGTTCTCTTCCCTATAGCGGTCAAGTCCTGATAGATGGGAGCGAGGTCAGTCAGCTTTCTATCATCGAACGTGTCCAAACGGTTGGTATTCTCTTTCAAAATCCCAATCATCAATTTACCATGGAGAGCTTGTTTGAGGAGTTGATTTTTACCTTGGAAAATATTGGGCATCCCGTTCAGGAAATTGATTCTAAAATAGCAGAGGTTGTCCAGCAATGTCGTTGCAAGGACATCTTGCACCGTCCCATCCATCACTTATCAGGTGGAGAAAAGCAAAAGGCGGCCTTGGCTGTTCTCTTTGCTATGAATCCTAGGGTCTATCTCTTAGATGAGCCCTTTGCTTCCATTGATCGCAAGAGTAGGATAGAGATATTGGAGATTCTAAAAGAGTTGGTCTCTAATGGGAAGACAGTTATTTTGTGCGACCATGATTTAACGGACTATGAAGCCTATATCGACCATATGGTGGAGCTAAGAGACGGACAACTAAGGGAAGTGTTTCAAATCCCTACCTCTGAGATGACACAGGTTGCTTCAAAGGAGGTTGCTTCTAGCCCGGAATTGTTCCATATGGATCGAACGACTTGTGAGCTTGGTAATCGCCCCCTCTTTTCGATTGCTGATTTCAGATTTTACCAAGGAATTTCCTGTATCTTGGGTGATAATGGTGTCGGGAAATCAACCCTCTTTCGGTCTCTTCTTCAATTTCAAAAGTATAAAGGACGAATTACTTGGAGGGGGACAGTCCTGAAAAAGAAAAAGAGCTTGTATCATGACCTGACGGGTGTTGTTCAGGAAGCTGAGAAGCAGTTTATCAGAGCCAGTTTGCGAGAGGAACTTCAATTAGATGGACCTGATTCTGAAAGAAATCAACGAATTTTCCAAGCTTTACGATATTTTGATCTGGAGCAGGCTCTTGATAAGAGTCCCTATCAATTAAGTGGTGGTCAGCAAAAAATTCTTCAGCTCTTGACCATCTTGACCAGTAAGGCTTCAGTGATCTTGCTAGATGAACCTTTTGCAGGTTTGGATGATAGAGCTTGCCATTATTTTTACAAGTGGATTGTGGAGGAGAGAAATCAAGGAAGAAGTTTTCTGATCATTAGCCATCGTTTGGATCCCTTGATCTCTGTGGTTGATTATTGGATTGAGATGACTAGTCAGGGTCTTCGTCATGTGAAATCAGTGACAATTACCAAACCACTTACATCTCAGAGTAGCAATACCCAAGTGGAGGTGAGATAGTATGGTCAAAGTAGCAACCCAGACACCGATTATCAGTCTCTTTTTGCTGATTTTATCCTTGGAAACATCTTTCATTCCTTCGATTGCTCTGAATCTTTCGGTAGTCGCATTCTGTATTTTCTTTATGCTCTATTACCGTCGATTTAAGATGTTGGCTTGGATGATTCTGCTTGCCATTTTGCCATCCTTTGCCAACTACTGGGCAGTTCAGTTACATGGAGATGTTTCGCAGGCGGTCATGCTTGGAACGAGGGCCTTTGTGACAGTTTGTATCGGACTTGTCTTTATTTCCTCTATTTCACTAAAAGAGCTTCTCTTGTACTTGGCTCAAAAGGGGTTATCACGGTCATGGGCCTATGCCTTGATTGTGGTATTCAATTCCTTTCCCCTTATTCAGCAAGAAATCAAGTCCCTAAAAGAAGCTTGCCTATTACGTGGTCAAGAACTGCATTTTTGGTCGCCCTTGATTTACAGCAAGGTTCTGATGACAGTCTTTAGGTGGCGCCATCTTTACCTGAGAGCCCTGTCGGCGCATGGATATGACGAACATGCACAGTTGAAGAATAGCTATCGGACTTTTTATATTCCTAAAAAAACAAAATTAATCTACCTGCTTTTCTTTTTATTGCTTCAAACCAGTCTATTTTTATAAAGGAGTTATTATGGAATTTACAGATATTGCGATGGAATTATCCAAGGAAGCTTGGCAGGCTTCCTTTCATCATCCCTTTATTTTACAATTACAAGAGGGGGATTTAGAACCTGCCGTTTTCCGCTATTACCTGATTCAGGATGCCTACTATCTGAAGGCCTTCTCAGAAATCTATCACCTTTTGGCTGATAAGACTTCAAACCAAGAGATGAAAAGACTCTTGAAACAAAATGCTCAGAGTCTAGTGGAGGGTGAGTTATTTATCCGCCAACAATTTTTCAAGGAATTGGAAATCAGCGATCAGGAAATGGAGCAACATCCAATCGCTCCAACCTGCTATCATTACATTTCTCACATTTATCGGCAATTTGCAGAGCCAAACTTGGGCATTGCCTTTGCAAGTTTGCTGCCTTGTCCTTGGTTATACCATGATATAGGCAAATCACTTAATCTTAAACCATCACCAAATCCTCTCTACCAACAATGGATTGAAACTTATATTACGGATGAGTTAGAGCAACAGATCAGAGAGGAGGGAGAGCTAGTCAATCAACTCTATCGCGAAAGTAATGAGACAGACAAGAAAAAAATGCTAGATGCCTTCCACATCAGTGTTCACATGGAAGCTAAGTTTTGGCAAATGGCCTACCAACACCAGACATGGAAGAGTGATTTACACTCTTTAGAAAAAGGAGAAGAATAGAAATATGAGAAAGCACCAATTGCAAGTTCACAAATTAACCATTTTATCCATGATGATTGCCCTTGATGTAGTCCTTACGCCTATCTTTCGGATTGAGGGAATGGCACCGATGTCCAGTGTAGTCAATATTCTAGCAGGAATCATGATGGGACCTGTTTATGCCTTGGCTATGGCTACAGTCACAGCCTTTATCCGTATGACGACTCAAGGGATTCCGCCTTTAGCTCTCACAGGAGCGACTTTTGGAGCCCTCCTTGCAGGTCTCTTTTATAAGTATGGTCGAAAATTTCATTATTCCGCTCTAGGAGAGATTTTGGGAACAGGTATTATTGGTTCTATTGTTTCCTATCCTGTTATGGTACTCTTTACAGGATCGGCCGCTAAGCTTAGTTGGTTTATCTATACTCCTCGATTTTTTGGAGCAACCTTGATTGGTACAGCGATTTCCTTTATTGCCTTTCGATTTTTAATCAAGCAGGAATTCTTTAAAAAAGTGCAAGGATATTTCTTTGGTGAAAGGATAGACTGATGCAGGCATTGACAAATCCTTTTCCTCTGGAAATGACTTCCCTAATTCACTGTATTACCAATGAGATTTCTTGTGAGATGCTAGCAAATGGGATTTTGGCTTTGGGATGTAAACCAGTTATGGCAGATGATTCCCGTGAGGTTCTTGATTTTACTAAGCAAAGCCAGGCACTCTTCATCAATTTTGGGCATTTGTCAGCTGAGAAGGAAAAAGCAATCCGTATGGCAGCTTCTTATGCAGCTCAAGTTTGTCTCCCAATGGTAGTAGATGCGGTTGGCGTAACAGCTTCAGTCATTCGTAAGAGCTTAGTTAAAGACCTTTTAGACAATAGCCCTACGGTCCTTAAAGGAAATATGTCAGAAATCCGAAGTCTTGTTGGCTTAAAACACCACGGCGTTGGGGTCGATGCCAGTGCTAAAGATCAAGAAACGGAGGATTTGCTTCAAGTCTTGAAAGACTGGTGTCAGACCTATCCTGGTATGTCATTCTTAGTTACTGGTCCTAAGGACCTCATCGTTTCGAAGAATCAGGTCGCTGTACTGGGAAATGGCTGTGCAGAATTAGACTGGATAACAGGGACAGGAGACTTGGTTGGAGCCTTGACAGCCGTTTTTCTCAGCCAAGGAAAGACTGGATTTGAAGCTTCGTGTTTAGCAGTCTCTTATCTTAATATCTCCGCTGAGAGAATAGTTGTTCAAGGAATGGGATTGGAAGAATTTCGTTACCAAGTACTCAATCAGTTTTCGCTTCTAAGGAGAGATAAAAACTGGTTAGATGCCATCAAAGGAGAGGTTTATGAATAGAGAAGCACTTAGACTATATCTGGTAACCAATCGCTACCAAGATTCCGTGGAAAGATTTCTTGAAAAGGTTGAGACGGCTTGCCGTTCAGGGGTTACCATAGTCCAATTACGAGAAAAAAATCTCACAACCAATCAATATTATCAACTAGCAAAACAAGTCAAGGAAATAACAGATGTTTATCAGGTACCCTTGATAATCGATGATCGTTTGGATGTTTGTCTTGCAGTCGATGCTGCAGGTCTGCATATCGGAGACGATGAATTACCAGTTTCGGTTGCCCGACAAGTCTTGGGACCTGAAAAAATCCTCGGTGTCACCGCTAAAACAATAAAAAGAGCTCTGGAAGCAGAAACATCAGGTGCAGATTACTTGGGGACAGGAGCCATTTTCCCAACCACCACCAAGGAAAATGCGCCCATTACTCTGATATCGACCTTGAAAACAATTTGCCAAACGGTTGACATTCCAGTAGTTGCTATTGGCGGCTTGACTTCAGAGAACATTGACCAGCTTATGGGCACTGGCATAGCTGGAGTAGCTGTAGTGCGTGATTTGATGCAGGCAGAAGATATTGAGGCAAAAACCCAAGCCTTTTTATCAAAGCTGGATGACATTATTTCCTAACTAATACTCAATGAAAATCAAAGAGCAAATTAGGAAGCTAGCTGCAGGTTACTCAAAGCACAGCTTTGAGGTTGCAGATGGAAGCTGACGTAGTTTGAAGAGATTTTCGAAGAGTATAAAAACTCTCTAATTCCCTTAAAGTAGGAACTAGAGAGTTTTTTTCTTAATCTTTAAAACTTGTATGGTTGACTGGGCCAGAGCCATGACCGAGTTGAGGAGCGTCTTGGATGGCTTTTGTGATAAAGGCCTTGGCCTTATCGACTGCCTGATAGAGAGTCTTGCCCTTGGCTAGTTCAGCCGTAATCACTGCAGCAAAGGTACACCCAGTACCATGGGTGTGACAGGTTTGAATTCGTGGGCTTTCCCAGACAAATTGGTCATCCTTGGTAAAGAGGAAATCCTTGGCACCGCCTTCGAGATGCCCACCTTTGATTACCACAGACTGAGGACCAAATTCTTTTAAAATCAGGCGACCGGCACGCTGCATGTCTTCAGGATCATGGATTGAAAAACCAACAATCTCTTCTGCCTCAGGAAGATTGGGCGTGATAATGGTTGCAAGGGGAAGTAGGTTTGTTTTTAGGTAAGTTCTGGCACTGGTACCAATCAGGGTGTCACCGCTTGTTGCGACCATAACAGGGTCAAGGACGTAGGGACAGTCCAACTTTTTAAGATAGGGTTGGATGATTTCCATGATTTCGGTAGTTGCCAACATCCCAGTTTTTACAGCCTGAGGTGGAATATCAGAAAAGACACTGTCCAATTGGGCTTTCAACATTTGAGGAGAAACGTGCTCGATTAATTGAACACCTCTGGTATTTTGAGCGACAAGACTGGTTACAACAGCCATTCCATAGACATCTCTAGCTTGGAACGACTTTAAATCAGCCATAATGCCAGCACCACCACTGGGGTCAGTACCTGCAATGGTCAAAGCAACGGGTAAATAAGTCATCTAAAACCTCCCAACCAACTGAAGTTTGTATTCTCAAGAACAAGCAAGTCTGTTTTAGGAAGGTAATAGAAGACTGCTAGTCCCCATTATCATTTCCACTTCCATCAGCTAGCATTACCTAGATTGAGTCAAAGGGTCTAACAGTTGTTAATCTCAGCTTTACGCACCCCTAGTGGTTGTTTTCTTTTTTTCTTTAGTATAGCATATTTTTATTGTTTATATAGTAATATTTGACTGCAAATCGTTTTTTAAATGATTAAAATTCTATTTTTTAAAGAAAAGATTGATTTTATAATTGACAAATGTAGATTTTAAGAGTATACTATTTAACATAATTGACAAATGTAGATTTTGGAGGTGTACTGATGCAGATTTCAGATGCAGAATGGCAGGTCATGAAGATTATTTGGATGCAAGGGGAACAGACCAGTACGGATTTGATCAGGGTTCTGGCGGAGCGGTTCGACTGGTCCAAGTCAACCATTCAAACTCTTTTGGCTCGTTTGGTTGAGAAAGAGTGTCTGACAAGGAAAAAAGAAGGCAAGTTATTTGTCTATTCAGCCCTTTTAACTTTGGACCAAAGTCGGGATTTACTTGTCCAAGATATCAAGGACAAGGTTTGTTCTCGTAGGATTAAGAACTTGTTGGCTGATTTGATTGCTGAATGTGATTTTACTCAGGCTGACTTAGAAGACTTGGAAGCTGTGATTTCTGAGAAGAAATCAAACGCTGTGACAGAAGTAAAATGTAATTGTATGTAAAGGAGACGTCATGTTAAATAGTATTGTAACCATTATTTGTATTGCCCTTATCGCGTTTATCTTGTTTTGGTTTTTCAAAAAGCCTGAAAAATCTGGACAAAAGGCCCAGCAAAAAAAGGGCTACCAAGAGATTCGAGTGGAAGTCATGGGAGGCTATACGCCTGAGTTGATTATTCTCAAGAAATCAGTGCCAGCCCGCATTGTCTTTGACCGCAAGGATCCTTCACCATGTCTGGATCAAATTGTTTTTCCAGATTTTGGTGTACATGCGGACCTACCTATGGGGGAAGAGTATATAGTGGAAATCACGCCTGAGCAGGCTGGAGAGTATGGTTTCTCTTGTGGCATGAATATGATGCACGGTAAGATGATTGTAGAATAGGAGAATGATATGACTGAAATTGTAAAAGCAAGTCTTGAAAATGGTGTTCAAAAAATCCGTATCACGGCAGACAAAGGCTATCATCCAGCCCATATTCAGCTTCAAAAGGGAATTCCAGCTGAGATTACCTTTCATCGTGTGACTCCTTCAAACTGTTATAAGGAAATTCTTTTTGAGGAAGAAGGCATCTTGGAACCAATCGGCGTAGATGAGGAGAAAGTCATTCGTTTTACCCCTCAAGAATTAGGCCAACATGAATTTTCTTGTGGTATGAAGATGCAAAAAGGAAGCTATACAGTGGTTGAGAAGACTCGAAAATCTCTATCACTTTTACAGCGTTTTTGGATTACCAGTATCTTTACTGTGCCTCTTGTGATTCTCATGATTGGGATGTCGACAGGAGGAATTAGTCACCAAGTCCTGCGTTGGGGAACCTTTTTAGCCACAACACCGATTATGCTAGTAGCAGGTGGGCCTTATATCCAAAGTGCTTGGGCTAGTTTTAAAAAGCACAATGCCAACATGGATACCTTGGTTGCTCTGGGAACCCTAGTGGCCTATGGTTATAGCCTAGTTGCCCTCTTCGCTGGCCTCCCCGTTTACTTTGAAAGTGCTGCATTTATCTTCTTCTTCGTTCTTATGGGAGCCGTTTTTGAGGAGAAAATGCGGAAAAATACTTCCCAAGCTGTGGAGAAATTGCTGGACTTGCAGGCTAAAACAGCAGAAGTCTTGCGTGAGGAAAGCTATGTTCAAGTCCCTTTGGAGCAAGTCAAGGTAGGTGACCTGATTCGAGTGCGTCCCGGTGAAAAGATTGCGGTTGATGGTGTCGTAGTAGAAGGTGTCTCTAGTATTGATGAGTCTATGGTGACAGGTGAGAGTCTGCCTGTGGACAAGACAGTTGGAGATACTGTCATTGGCTCAACCATCAATAATAGTGGAACACTTGTTTTTAGAGCAGAAAAAGTCGGTTCAGAGACTGTTTTGGCTCAGATTGTGGATTTTGTGAAGAAAGCTCAGACAAGTCGTGCGCCGATTCAGGACTTGACGGATAAAATTTCAGGGATTTTTGTCCCAGCAGTTGTCATTTTAGGGATTGTGACCTTTTGGGTTTGGTTCGTCTTGCTCAGGGATAGTGTAGTTGTGCTTGGGTCGAGCTTTGTGTCTTCGCTTCTCTATGGAGTAGCAGTTCTGATTATTGCCTGCCCTTGTGCATTGGGACTTGCAACACCGACAGCCCTTATGGTGGGGACAGGTCGCAGTGCCAAGATGGGAGTTCTCCTCAAAAATGGAACGGTTCTACAGGAAATCCAGAAAGTTCAAACTATCGTCTTTGATAAGACCGGGACTTTGACGGAAGGGAAACCTGTGGTCACAGATATCATCGGCGACGAAGTAGAAGTGCTTGGATTGGCAGCTTCCTTGGAAGAAGCTTCTCAACACCCACTGGCTGAGGCTATAGTCAAGCGAGCGACTGAAGCTGGATTTGAGCTTCACACTGTTGAAAATTTCCAAGCCTTGCACGGAAAAGGTGTCTCAGGGCAAATCAATGGAAAACAAGTTTTGCTTGGAAATGCTAAAATGCTGGATGGCATGAACATTTCTAGCACTTATCAAGATAAACTAGAAGAACTAGAAAAAGAAGCTAAGACAGTTGTGTTCTTGGCTGTTGACAATGAAATCAAAGGCTTGCTTGCACTACAAGATATTCCCAAGGAAAATGCCAAGCTAGCCATCAGTCAGTTGAAAAAGCGTGGCCTTAAAACAGTCATGTTGACAGGAGACAATGCAGGTGTGGCGCGTGCTATTGCCGATCAGATCGGAATCGAAGAGGTCATTGCAGGTGTCTTGCCAGAAGAAAAAGCCCATGAAATCCATAAACTACAAGCGGCTGGCAAAGTAGCCTTTGTTGGGGATGGTATCAATGACGCTCCTGCCCTTAGTGTAGCAGATGTGGGGATTGCTATGGGAGCTGGAACAGATATCGCCATCGAGTCGGCAGATTTAGTGTTGACAACCAATAACCTCCTAGGCGTGGTGCGTGCCTTTGACATGAGTAAGAAAACCTTTAATCGAATTCTGCTCAATCTTTTCTGGGCCTTTATCTACAATGTCGTCGGAATTCCGATTGCAGCAGGAGTCTTTTCTGGTGTTGGACTGGCGCTCACTCCAGAATTGGCAGGTCTAGCCATGGCCTTTAGTTCTGTATCTGTTCTGACTAGTTCACTCTTACTAAACTTTAGTAAAATAGACTAAAAGTAATGACTAGATTTCTTTGTTATAAAACAGGAATGGCAGCACTTTCAAAACTGTATTAGAATAGAAAGTAGAGAGTTTTGAGCAGATTTTTAGAAAAGTCAACATAAATATGATATAGTGGAATAGTAAAAATTTGGAGAACGTTTCCAATTCTATGTAATCGTATTCTCCAAGTCTAAAAAATTGAAGGAGAGTTATCACTATGACTCAAGGAAAAATTACTGCATCTGCAGCAATGCTTAACGTATTGAAAACATGGGGCGTAGATACAATCTACGGTATCCCATCAGGAACACTCAGCTCATTGATGGACGCTTTGGCTGAAGACAAAGATATCCGCTTCTTGCAAGTTCGCCATGAAGAGACAGGTTCTCTTGCAGCGGTTATGCAAGCTAAATTCGGTGGCTCAATCGGGGTTGCAGTTGGTTCAGGTGGTCCAGGTGCGACTCACTTGATTAACGGTGTTTACGATGCAGCTATGGATAACACTCCATTCCTAGCGATCCTTGGATCACGTCCAGTTAATGAATTGAACATGGATGCTTTCCAAGAATTGAACCAAAACCCAATGTACAACGGTATCGCTGTATACAACAAACGCGTAGCTTACGCTGAGCAATTACCAAAAGTAATCGACGAAGCTTGCCGTGCTGCAGTCTCTAAAAAAGGTCCAGCTGTTGTTGAAATCCCAGTAAACTTTGGTTTCCAAGAAATCGACGAAAACTCATACTATGGATCAGGTTCATACGAGCGTTCATTTATCGCTCCTGCTTTGAACGAAGTTGAAATCGACAAAGCTGTTGAAATCTTGAACAATGCTGAACGTCCAGTTATCTATGCTGGTTACGGTGGTGTTAAAGCTGGTGAAGTGATCACTGAATTGTCACGTAAAATCAAAGCACCAATTATCACAACTGGTAAAAACTTTGAAGCTTTCGAATGGAACTATGAAGGTTTGACAGGTTCTGCTTACCGTGTTGGTTGGAAGCCAGCCAACGAAGTGGTCTTTGAAGCAGACACAGTTCTTTTCCTTGGTTCAAACTTCCCATTTGCTGAAGTTTACGAAGCATTCAAGAACACTGAAAAATTCATTCAAGTTGATATTGACCCTTACAAACTTGGTAAACGTCACGCCCTTGACGCTTCAATCCTTGGTGATGCAGGTCAAGCAGCCAAAGCAATCCTTGACAAAGTGAATCCAGTTGAATCTACTCCATGGTGGCGTGCAAACGTGAAGAACAACCAAAACTGGCGTGATTACATGAACAAACTCGAAGGTAAAACTGAGGGTGAATTGCAATTGTATCAAGTTTACAATGCAATCAACAAACATGCTGATCAAGACGCTATCTACTCAATCGACGTAGGTGACACTACTCAAACATCTACTCGTCACCTTCACATGACACCTAAGAATATGTGGCGTACATCTCCACTCTTTGCGACAATGGGTATTGCCCTTCCTGGTGGTATCGCTGCTAAGAAAGACAATCCAGATCGCCAAGTATGGAACATCATGGGTGACGGTGCATTCAACATGTGCTACCCAGACGTTATCACAAACGTTCAATACGACCTTCCAGTTATCAACGTTGTCTTCTCAAATGGTAAATATGCCTTCATCAAGGACAAATACGAAGACACAAACAAACACTTGTTTGGTTGTGACTTCTCTAATGCTGACTATGCGAAAATCGCTGAAGCGCAAGGTGCTGTAGGATTTACAGTTGACCGTATCGAAGACATCGATGCAGTTGTTGCAGAAGCTGTTAAACTCAACAAAGAAGGTAAAACTATTGTGATTGATGCTCGCATCACTCCACACCGTCCACTTCCAGTAGAAGTACTTGAATTGGATCCAAAACTTCACTCAGAAGAAGCTATCAAAGCCTTCAAGGAAAAATACGAAGCAGAAGAACTCGTACCATTCCGTCTCTTCTTGGAAGAAGAAGGGTTGCAATCACGCGCAATTAAATAATTCCTCTCGCCGAAAATCAAATATGAAACTTGTAGACTTTATTCTTTGATTTTCATAGAGCGGAACTTTAAAAGATCGGAGCAATCCGGTCTTTTTATTATAAAGAAATTGCATATAATACTCATATGCTTTCAAAAAGCATTCTAGTCCATCTCCGATTAACGATGGACTTTATCACCTCCTTCTCCAGTCCTTGTATAACATCTTGAAGTTGATTCATGATATCTTCCAATATGGGCATCAACAGCTCCATAACAATAGCGAAATTCTCGTATATAGTGACTATGGACATGTGGACCTACTCCCATTGGAGCCCAACAAAATCCCAGTTTACTGATTCTACCGAAACCAGCCTCATCTTGGTACATCAAGCGAACCTTACGAAAATGCCTACTGGTTTTAAAGCGCTTTCTTGTCTTCTTGAATTGAGATTTTATTTTTAGACGCGACAATGGTTTGAACGTCTGCTTTCTTGGGATGTTCTGGACGTGGCCTAATATTTCGCCAACCATGGCGCTTCAAGAGTTGATAAAAGGCATCACATGTGTAGGAAGGACCTAACTCCTTTGTATAAGCCTGAAATAAGGCATCAATTGTAACAAATTCTCCTGCCTCTGCAGCCTTCAAATGACGGGCAATAAAGGCTTTCTCTTCCTCAATTGTCATATATGCATGGTTACGACAACCACGTGTTTCTTTAAGGAGAGAATCGAGTCCG
>NZ_VMMQ01000076.1:0-21127 GCF_013277295.1 Streptococcus sp. 477 | reverse complement strand
GAACAAGTGTGGAAAGAGATTCGTAAACGTGGATTTAAGAATAAAGCCTTTCGAACTTTGGAAGATGTCATGAATCAACTTCAAGATGTTATACAAGGACTGGAGAAGGAGGTGATAACGTCCATCGTTAATCGGAGATGGACTAGAATGCTTTTTGAAAGTAGATGAGTATAACTGGTTGATGAGACTGTGAAAAGAGCATAAAGACCAGCTTGCAAGCTGGTCATACTCTTCGAAAATCTCTTCAAACCACGTCAGCTTCATCTACAACCTCAAAGCAGNNCTAGTTTGCTCTTTGATTCTCATTGAGTATCAGTATAGGTTATAAGAATAAGTCTTGTAGGGTTTTGGCAACCCCATCTTGGTCGTTGGTAAGGGAAATTTGCTCATCTGCATAAGGGAGTAGCTCTGGATTGGCATTTTTCATGGCATAACCCTTCCCAGCAAAAGCGAGCATTTCGGTATCATTGTGTTCATCTCCAAAGGCAATCAAATCTTTTTTGTCACGATTCATTATCTTGAGCAAGTAGTCCAAAGCAAAGGCCTTGTTGACACCTTTTGGGGTACATTCAAGGATATTGAGCGGACCTCCCCAGGTATTGATAGAAAGTTGATGCTGGTAGAAGGCGTTCATTTCTTTTGCCAAGGCATATTTGTCACTGGCTCTGGTCTGCAAGAGGATACAGTTAGGGTCCTTGGTCACCAATTCAGGCTGGAATTGATCTTCAGGCTGGAAAGCTTCTACACCAAATAGTTTGGGATTGGCAATTTCTTCATTGGGATTTGTAATGTAGAATTTTTTACGATATTCTCCAGCGATAAAATCGGCTTGAATGTCCTCTGAACGTTGAACCATATCTAGCAGATATTTTTTGTCTACAGTCAAACACTTTTCAAAATCCCAAACTTGGTCTGGTAAATGAGTAAGGGATCCGTTGAAGTTAATCATAGGAGTGTCTAAGCCCAGTTCACGGTAAAAATCTTTTGACATACGGTAAGGGCGACCTGTCGTAATAATAACCTGATGGCCTTTTTCAGCAACTTTTTTGATGGTTTTTTTGGTAAAGTCAGAAATTTGACTGTCTGAGTTGAGCAGGGTTCCATCTAGGTCAACTGCAATAATTTTTTTCGTCATATGGACCTTTCTAGTGTGTTTTCAGATAAGATGTCTTCTATTATAACAGAAAGCAGGCAGAAAAGCAGATTCCAAACAAAAAATGAAATTGGATTAATTTCTTAAACAAATCAAACAAAGACATTGAAAAAGTGAATGATAAATGATATAATTCTATTATTGTTCGTAAAAATTAAAAGGAGATTGATAATGGACAAATTATTTAAACTAAAAGAGAACGGTACAGACGTTCGTACAGAGGTTCTCGCTGGTTTAACAACTTTCTTTGCAATGAGCTATATTCTCTTTGTAAACCCACAAATTCTTTCGCAAACAGGGATGCCTGCTCAGGGTGTCTTCCTAGCAACGATTATTGGTGCAGTAGCGGGTACCTTGATGATGGCTTTTTATGCTAACTTGCCATACGCTCAAGCGCCAGGTATGGGGCTGAATGCCTTCTTTACCTTTACAGTTGTATTTGGACTTGGTTATTCTTGGCAAGAAGCCCTAGCTATGGTCTTCATCTGTGGGATTATTTCATTGATTATTACCTTGACAAATGTTCGTAAAATGATCATTGAATCGATTCCAAATGCCCTTCGCTCAGCTATTTCAGCTGGTATCGGTGTCTTCCTTGCCTATGTAGGAATTAAGAATGCTGGACTTTTGAAATTCACGATTGATCCAGGCAACTATACTGTTGTAGGAGAAGGGGCTGACAAAGCTCAAGCAACGATTGCGGCAAACTCTTCAGCAGTTCCAGGATTGGTCAGCTTTAATAATCCAGCTGTTTTGGTGGCTCTTGCAGGACTTGCTATCACAATCTTCTTTGTTATCAAAGGAATTAAAGGGGGAATTATCCTCTCTATCTTGACAACAACTGTTCTTGCTATTGCAGTTGGTTTGGTAGATTTGTCTAGTATTGATTTTGCTAATAACCATGTTGGTGCAGCTTTTGAAGATTTGAAGACAATCTTTGGTGCAGCTCTTGGTTCAGAAGGTTTGGGAGCTTTGGTTTCAGATACAGCTCGCTTGCCTGAAACTCTGATGGCCATTCTTGCCTTTTCATTGACAGATATTTTTGATACAATTGGTACCTTGATCGGTACAGGTGAAAAAGTTGGTATCGTAGCGACAAATGGTGAAAATCATCAATCAGCTAAGTTAGACAAGGCTCTTTACTCTGACTTGATTGGTACTTCAATTGGTGCCATCGCAGGTACTTCGAACGTAACGACTTATGTTGAGTCTGCTGCTGGTATCGGTGCAGGTGGACGTACTGGTTTGACAGCCTTGGTCGTGGCAATCTGTTTTGTGATCTCAAGCTTCTTTAGCCCACTTCTAGCGATTGTACCAACAGCCGCTACAGCTCCAATCTTGATTATCGTTGGGATTATGATGTTGGCTAGCTTGAAAAATATCCATTGGGACGACATGGCTGAAGCAGTTCCTGCTTTCTTCACATCTATCTTTATGGGATTCAGCTACTCTATCACTCAAGGGATTGCAGTTGGTTTCTTGACTTACACTTTGACTAAGCTTGTCAAAGGTCAAGTTAAAGATGTTCATGTCATGATTTGGATTTTGGATGCCTTATTTATCCTGAACTACATCAGCATGGCCTTATAATAGAATAACCCAGGGGGATTTTCCCCCTTTTTTAATATAAAGGAGATGAATGATGGAAGAGAAAAGTATGTGGAAAGAATTATTGAATCGTGCAGGCTGGCTGTTAATCTTTTTACTGGCGACAATTTTATATCAGATTCCTATAGGGGTTACTGCTATTTTAACTTTAAATGCAGTACCACTGTTACAGTCAGGACTGATAGTTGCTGGTATTTCGATTGTGGTTCTGGTGCTGTTTATTATTGGAGCTCGTAAAACGCAATTAGCAAGTTTTAATTTTTCTTTTTTTAGAGCTAAGGATTTGGCACGTTTGGGATTAAGTTATTTAGTCATTATCTGTTTAAATATACTTGGTTCTATCTTGTTGCAACTGTCAAATGAGACGACAACAGGGAATCAGTCTCAGATTAACGACATGGTTCAAAATAGTTCTCTGATTTCCAGTTTCTTCTTGCTAGCCTTGCTTGCTCCGATTTGTGAGGAAATCTTGTGCCGTGGGATTGTTCCTAAAAAGATTTTCCGAGGAAAAGAGAACTTGGGATTTGTAGTCGGTACGGTTGTGTTTGCTTTATTGCATCAACCGAGTAATTTACCTTCTTTATTGATTTATGGAGTTATGTCGATCGTTCTGTCTTGGACGGCTTACAAGACCCAACGTTTGGAAATGTCTATCTTACTTCACATGATTGTTAATGGGGTTGTTTTCTGTTTGTTGACTCTCGTGGTAATTTTGAGTCGGACATTAGGGATTTCTGTTTAATATTTTTGACAATTGCTTACTTGTTTCTACTGGGAAAAAGATGAATGCAATCGTGTCCATCTTTTTCTTTTTATGGTAAAATAGAGAAATAATATGGTGAAAAGCCTTGAGGGAGTGACTGATATGTCAAGTAAAGCCAATCATGCAAAGACAGCTATTTGCGGTATTATCAATGTAACCCCAGACTCCTTTTCGGATGGTGGTCAATTTTTTGCTCTTGAGCAGGCACTCCAGCAGGCTCGTAAATTGATAGCAGAAGGAGCTAGTATGCTAGATATCGGCGGAGAATCGACTCGGCCGGGAAGTAGCTATGTTGAGATAGAAGAGGAAATCCAGCGTGTTGTTCCAGTGATTAAAGCTATTCGCAAGGAAAGTGATGTCCTCATCTCCATTGATACTTGGAAGAGTCAAGTAGCAGAAGCTGCTTTGGCTGCTGGTGCCAATCTAGTCAATGATATCACTGGTCTCATGGGTGATGAAAAAATGGCCCATGTGGTTGCAAAGGCTGGAGCGAAAGTAGTCATTATGTTTAATCCAGTCATGGCGCGACCTCAGCATCCTAGCTCGCTCATCTTCCCTCATTTTGGCTTTGGTCAAGCTTTTACAGAGGAAGAGTTAGCTGACTTTGAAACATTGCCAATCGAAGACTTGATGGAGGCTTTCTTTGACAGAGCACTAACGAGAGCAGAGGAAGCTGGTATTGCTCAAGAAAACATCCTGCTGGATCCAGGAATTGGCTTTGGTCTGACCAAGAAAGAAAATCTGCTTCTTTTACGGGATCTGGATAAACTACATCAGAAAGGCTATCCAATCTTTCTTGGAGTGTCGCGCAAGCGGTTTGTCATCAATATCCTTGAAGAAAATGGTTTTGAAGTCAATCCTGAGACAGAAATTGGTTTCCGTAATCGGGACACGGCTTCGGCTCATGTAACTAGTATCGCTGCGAGACAGGGTGTAGAAGTGGTGCGCGTGCATGACGTAGCTAATCACAGGATGGCAGTTGAAATTGCTTCCGCTATTCGTCTGGCTGATGAAGCGGAAAATTTAGATTTAAAACAATACAAATAAGATGAAAGAATTTGAAAACAATCAGTGGATTGCTAACTACCGGACGGATCAACCGCATTTTGGCTTGGAACGAATGGTGGAACTGTTAGCTTTGCGTGGCAATCCCCATCTCAAACTCAAGGTCATCCATATCGGAGGGACCAACGGCAAGGGTTCGACCATTGCTTTTTTGACAAATATGCTGAAAAAGCTAGGGCTGAGAGTTGGCGTGTTTAGCTCGCCCTATCTCATTCATTATACAGACCAGATTAGCATCAATGGGGGATCCATTCCAGAGGCTAGACTAGAAGCCCTCATGGCAGACTATCAGTCTTTGCTGGAGGGAGAAGCGGTCGCCAATTTGCAGGGGACAACCGAGTTTGAGATTATCACAGCCATAGCCTATGATTACTTTGCCTCGGAGCAAGTAGACGTGGCTATCATGGAAGTCGGCATGGGTGGACTTTTAGATAGTACCAATGTCTGTCAGCCCATTTTGACAGGAATCACGACTATTGGATTGGATCATGTGGCTCTACTTGGTGACACCTTGGAAGCCATAGCAGAGCAGAAAGCTGGTATTATCAAACAAGGTATTTCCTTGGTGACAGGTCGCATTTCTCCAGATGCTTTGGCTGTGATTGACCGCATTGCAGAAGGGAAAGATGCGCCGAGACTTGCCTACGGGGCAGATTATCAGGTCAGCCATCAAAAGAGTGTGGTGACAGGCGAAGTCTTTGACTATACAAGTGCTGTCAGACAAGGTCGCTTCCAGACAGGTTTACTTGGTTTGTACCAAATAGAGAATGCTGGGATGGCCATAGCTTTACTTGATACTTTTTGTCAAGAAGATGGTCGAGAACTAGCAAGCAATGACTTGCTTGCTCAAGCCTTGGAAGAAACAAGTTGGCCAGGGCGTTTGGAAATCGTGTCAAGAGATCCCTTGATGATCTTGGATGGGGCCCACAATCCCCATGCTATCAAGGCTTTATTAGCAACCTTGCAAGAACGCTTTGCGGATTATCATAAGGAAATCCTCTTTACTTGTATTAAAACCAAGGCCTTGGAGGATATGTTGGACTTGCTGGGGGCCATGCCAGATACCGAGCTTACTTTGACACATTTTGACGATAGTCGGGCGACTGATGAAAGCGTGCTGAAAGAGGCAGCTAAGTCTAGAAATCTCAGCTACCAAGGTTGGCAGGATTTTCTAGAGCAGAAATTGACAGATAAAAAAGAAGAGAAACAAACAGTTAGGATTGTCACAGGTTCCTTGTATTTCTTGAGCCAAGTGAGAGCCTATCTGATGGAGAGGAAGAATGAAAATGGATACACAAAAGATTGAAGCAGCTGTAAAAATGATTATCGAGGCTGTCGGAGAGGACGCTAACCGCGAGGGCTTACAGGAAACACCTGCTCGTGTCGCTCGTATGTACCAAGAGATTTTTTCAGGTCTTGGTCAAACAGCGGAGGAACATTTGTCAAAATCCTTTGAGATTATTGATGATAATATGGTGGTAGAAAAGGATATTTTTTTCCATACAATGTGTGAACACCACTTCTTGCCATTTTATGGTAGAGCGCACATTGCCTACATTCCAGATGGCCGTGTGGCAGGCTTGTCTAAGCTAGCCCGTACGGTTGAAGTTTATTCGAAAAAGCCACAAATTCAAGAACGTTTGAATATCGAAGTGGCCGATGCCTTGATGGACTATCTAGGAGCTAAGGGAGCCTTTGTTGTCATTGAGGCAGAACATATGTGTATGAGTATGCGTGGTGTCAGAAAACCAGGCACTGCAACCTTGACGACAGTAGCTCGTGGTCTATTTGAAACAGATAAGGACCTTAGAGATCAGGCTTATCGTTTAATGGGACTATAATACTCTTCGAAAATCAAATTCAAACCACGTCAGCNNCAGTGTTTTGAGCAGCCTACGGCTAGCTTCTTAGTTTGCACTTTGATTTTCATTGAGTATAAAAAGAATCCGCTTTGGGCGGATTTTTCTAGAAAGGAATCATTATGGATCAACTGCAGATTAAGGATTTGGAAATTTTTGCCTATCATGGTCTTTTTCCCAGTGAGAAGGAATTGGGGCAGAAGTTTGTCGTTTCAGCTATCCTATCCTATGATATGACCAAGGCAGCGACAGATTTGGATTTAGCAGCCTCTGTCCATTACGGAGAATTGTGCCAGCAGTGGACGACTTGGTTTCAGGAAACGAGTGAGGATTTGATTGAAACGGTAGCCTATAAACTGGTAGAACGTACTTTTGAGACCTATCCTCTTGTCCAAGAAATCAAGTTGGAACTGAAAAAGCCTTGGGCGCCAGTGCATTTGCCACTAGATACATGCTCAGTAACCATCCATCGCCGTAAGCAACGAGCCTTTATCGCCCTAGGAAGCAACATGGGAGATAAGCAAGCAAACTTGAAACAAGCCATTGATAAACTGCGAAATCGAGGTATCCATATTCTCAAAGAATCCAGTGTCTTAGCGACGGAGCCTTGGGGTGGTGTGGAGCAGGATAGCTTTGCTAATCAGGTGGTTGAGGTAGAAACATGGTTGCCTGCCCCAGTCTTGTTAGAAACATTGTTGGCTATTGAGACAGAGATGGGACGGGTGCGAGAAGTGCATTGGGGACCTCGTTTGATTGATTTGGACTTGCTCTTTGTGGAGGACCAGGCCATTTATACAGATGAGCTTATCTTGCCCCATCCTTACATAGCAGAACGCCTTTTTGTTCTTGAGTCTCTACAAGAAATTGCGCCTCATTTTATCCATCCGACATTAAAGCAACCTATTCGCAACTTGTATAATGCTTGGAAACAATAGAAAAAACTCTAGTTTTCAGTCACTTGCAACTGAAGGCTAGAGTTTTTATACTCTTCGAAAATCTCTTCAAACCACGTCANNGCGGCTAGCTTCCTAGTTGGCTCTTTGATTTTCATTGAGTATTAAAATAGGTCATTTTCTTCTGGGAGGAGGATAGTCTCTCTACCGTCCATATCTAAAACCAGTACTTTCGGGGGATACAGAGGGTCGAAAGGATGGTTAAAGTCAAAATCAATGGCTGTAGGGAGGTGTTGGCTTGAAAAGTGGAAGGTAATTTTTCCATGGTTATTAAGCAATTGAAACTCAAGTTCTTCTTCCAATTCAAAGACATTTTTTAAGAAATGGTCGATGATATACCAAAAAGAGTCAATAACGTCATCAGGCAAACTGGTAACAATGCCAAAACTAGCAGACCGCATGTGGGCATTGGTAAAAGCCATATCTCTGCCCCCTTTCTTTTCCCTTATCATACAACAAATAGGATTAAAAATCAAGAAAAGGTAATTTTTTGAAAAGGATTTTAGCTACAGGGAAAAATAAGGAAAAAATCCCAAAAATCTCCCGAAGTTAATAGGTAAATTCCCAAATTAACTTGATTATATAACTTTCAGTTACTTTGAGAAGTTACCGAAAAATATTTTTCATATCTATTGACTTTTAGGGGTGAAATTTGGTATGATAGTAAGCGGTATTGTTTACCCCATTTGAAAGGCCCCGGAACCTTCCAAATACTTTTCGATGGGAAGGAACACCCATCACCGTAAACAAAAATCGAACTATATATAGGAGAAATCATGAACAAAACAACATTTATGGCTAAACCAGGCCAAGTTGAACGTAAATGGTACGTAGTTGACGCAACTGATGTACCACTTGGACGTCTTTCTGCAGTAGTTGCTAGCGTACTTCGCGGAAAAAACAAACCAACATTTACACCACACACTGATACAGGTGACTTTGTGATTGTTATCAATGCTGAAAAAGTTAAATTAACTGGTAAAAAAGCAACTGATAAAATCTACTACACTCACTCAAACCACCCAGGTGGATTGAAACAAATCTCTGCAGGTGAACTTCGTTCTAAAAATGCAGTACGTTTGATCGAGAAATCAGTTAAAGGTATGCTTCCACACAATACACTTGGACGCGCTCAAGGTATGAAGTTGAAAGTATTTGTTGGAGCTGAGCACACTCATGCTGCACAACAACCAGAAGTTCTTGACATTTCAGGACTTATCTAAGGAAAGGAACAAATAAAGTATGTCACAAGCACAATATGCAGGTACTGGACGTCGTAAAAACGCTGTTGCACGCGTTCGCCTTGTTCCAGGAACTGGTAAAATCACTGTTAACAAAAAAGATGTTGAAGAGTACATCCCACACGCTGACCTTCGTCTTGTCATCAACCAACCATTCGCAGTTACTTCAACTGTAGGTTCATACGACGTTTTCGTTAATGTTGTAGGTGGTGGATACGCTGGTCAATCAGGAGCTATCCGTCACGGTATCGCTCGTGCCCTTCTTCAAGTAGACCCAGACTTCCGCGATTCATTGAAACGTGCAGGACTTCTTACACGTGACTCACGTAAAGTTGAACGTAAGAAACCAGGTCTTAAGAAAGCTCGTAAAGCATCACAATTTAGTAAACGTTAATTCGAAAGAATTACTATACTTATACAGAGCACCTTTCGGGGTGTTCTTTTTTTATACTTTCTTACTAAATTGGTGCAATTGACACAGTTGTTGCGACTTTATACTCTTCGAAAATCTTTTCAAACCACGTCAGCTCTNNTGAGCAACCTGCGGCTAGCTTCCTAGTTTGCTCTTTGATTTTCATTGAGTAGTAGTCTCTCATGTTTGTTTAGCGTCTAAAAGAGACATTTGAGAAGATTGAAAACAGTTCTCTCTTTTCTCCTAGTATAATGATTGGTAGGAAGGGAGAGAAAAGATGAAAACAATGAGAATCTTATTTTTGTTAGCTTTAATTCAAATCAGTTTGAGTAGCTGTTTTCTATGGAAGGAATGCATCTTGTCCTTTAAACAAAGTACAGCTTTTTTCATCGGAAGTATGGTCTTCGTTTCAGGAATCTGTGCTGGAGTAAATTATCTTTATACCCGTAAGCAAGAAGTCCATAGTGTCCTAGCCAGTAAGAAGTCAGTGAAGCTTTTTTACAGTATGTTACTCTTAATTAATTTATTAGGAGCTGTCCTTGTCTTGTCAGATAACTTGTTCATTAAAAATACGCTGCAGCAAGAATTAGTTGACTTTTTATTGCCATCCTTTTTCTTTCTATTTGGGCTAGATTTGCTGATTTTTTTACCCTTGAAAAAATACATGCGCGATTTTCTTGCTATGCTAGACAGAAAAAAGACAGTGTTGGTGACTATTTTAGCAACACTTCTCTTTTTAAGAAATCCAATGACCATTGTCTCTCTTCTGATGTATATTGGACTGGGTTTGTTTTTTGCAGCCTATCTTGTCCCAAATTCGGTCAAGAAGGAAGTTTCCTTTTATGGTCATATTTTCCGAGATCTTGTATTGGTCATTGCTACGCTCATTTTCTTTTAGAGAAAGCTTGTTTTTATGGATGTTATGATGGTAATACTCTTCGAAAATCTCTTCAAACTACGTCAGCGTCGCCTTGCCGTACTCAAGTACAGCCTGCGGCTAGCTTCCTAGTTTGCTCTTTGATTTTCATTGAGTATAAGTTTAGCAGGAAAATAGACACAAAAGAAAAGTTTTTGGTATAATAAGAGTATGTACACAAAAAATGAAGAAGAGCTACAAGCCTTAGGGGAGCGTTTGGGTCATCTATTAGCAAAGAATGATGTTTTAATCTTAACTGGAGAACTGGGTGCAGGTAAAACGACCTTTACTAAAGGACTTGCTAAAGGTTTACAGATTTCTCAAATGATTAAAAGTCCAACCTATACTATCGTAAGAGAGTATGAGGGGCGTCTTCCGCTTTTCCATTTAGATGTTTATCGTATTGAAGGAGATGCGGATTCTATCGACTTGGATGAGTTTCTCTTTGGTGGCGGAGTGACTGTCATCGAGTGGGGAAATCTCTTAGGAGATGCCTTGCCAGATACTTATTTAGAATTGGAAATTCTAAAAGAAGCAGATGGACGTCGTTTAAATTTTCAGGCAAAGGGTTTGCGTGCAGAAAAACTCTTAGAGGAGCTTCAACATGGAGTATGAATTGCTCATTAGGGAAGCAGAGCCTAAAGATGCAGCTGAATTAGTGGCCTTTTTAAATCGTGTAAGTTTGGAGACAGATTTTACCAGCTTAGACGGAGATGGTATTCTCTTGACCAGTGAGGAGATTGAAGTATTCCTCAACAAGCAAGCTAGTTCGGACAATCAGATAACCTTACTTGCATTCTTAAATGATAAAATTGCTGGTATTGTAAATATTACAGCTGACCAGCGCAAGAGAGTCCATCATATTGGAGATCTCTTCATTGTGATTGGCAAAAGATATTGGAATAATGGATTGGGAAGTTTGTTGCTAGAAGAAGCGATAGAGTGGGCACAAGCAAGTGGCATTCTGCGTCGTCTCCAGCTGACTGTCCAAACTCGTAATCAAGCAGCAGTTCATCTGTATCAAAAGCATGGCTTTGTAATTGAAGGTCGCCAAGAGCGTGGAGCATATATAGAAGAAGGGAAATTTATCGATGTTTACTTGATGGGTAAACTGATAGATTAGTAGAAATATGGTTAAAAAAATTATTGGAATGGTGCTAGCTTTACTTTCTGTAACTGTAGTAGGAGCAGGTATTTTTGCTTATACTATTTATCAACAAGGGACAGAAACCTTAGCTAAAACCTATAAAAAAATCGGCGAAGAAACCAAGGTTATTGAAGCGACTGAACCTTTGACCATTCTGTTAATGGGGGTTGACACCGGAAATGCTGAACGAACTGAAACTTGGGTCGGTAGAAGTGATAGCATGATCTTGATGACAGTGAATCCTAAAACGAAAAAAACAACGATGATGAGTTTAGAGCGGGATATTCTGACCCGCATTGAATCAGGGAATGGTCAGGTTCATGAAGCGAAACTGAATTCAGCATATGCAGATGGTGGAGCAGAGCTTGCTATAGAAACCATTCAAAAAATGATGAATATCCATATTGATCGCTATGTGATGGTCAATATGAAAGGGTTACAAAAACTAGTGGATGCAGTAGGTGGTATTACAGTCAATAATACCCTCGGTTTCCCAATTTCTATCAGTGACCAAGAAGAATTTAATACCATTTCTATTGGTGTTGGGGAGCAACATATTGGGGGAGAAGAAGCCCTAGTCTATGCACGAATGCGTTACCAAGATCCTGAGGGGGATTATGGTCGTCAAAAACGTCAACGTGAAGTTATTCAAAAAGTCATGGAAAAAGCTCTCAGTTTAAATAGCGTTGGTCATTATCAAGAGATTCTAAAAGCTTTGAGTGACAATATGCAGACCAATATTGATTTGTCTGCAAAAAGTATCCCTAACTTGCTAGGGTATAAAGATTCATTTAAAACCATTGAAACTCAGCAGTTGCAGGGTGAAGGAGAGATGCTTCAAGGTGTTTCTTACCAGATTGTTTCGAGAGCCCATATGTTGGAAATGCAAAATTTACTCCGACGTTCTTTGGGACAAGAAGAAGTCACTCAGCTTGAAACTAATGCGGTTTTATTTGAAGATTTATTTGGCAGAGCCCCTGTTGGTGATGAAGATAATTAACTTTTGATACAAATAAAAAATCAATCGTAGGAAAATTCCTGCGATTTTTTCAAAAAAATACGAATAGATAGGTAGGAGGAAACATGAAAGCAGAAATCATTGCTGTTGGAACAGAGATTTTGACAGGACAGATTGTCAATACCAATGCTCAGTTTTTGTCGGAAAAACTAGCAGAAATTGGGGTAGACGTATATTTTCAGACGGCTGTAGGAGACAATGAAGCTCGTCTCTTGTCTTTGCTTGAGATTGCCAGTCAACGTAGCAGTCTGGTGATTTTGACAGGTGGTTTAGGGCCGACTGAGGACGATTTGACCAAACAAACTCTGGCTAAATTTTTAGGGAAAGAATTAGTCTTCGATCCTCAGACCCAGGAGAAGTTGGATGTCTTTTTTGCCCAGAGACCAGACTATGCCCGAACACCTAATAACGAAAGACAAGCTCAAATTGTAGAAGGAGCGACTCCACTGCCCAACGAAACAGGACTGGCTGTGGGAGGCATTTTGGAAGTCGAAGGAGTGACCTACGTCGTCCTTCCAGGTCCACCGAGTGAATTGAAACCTATGGTCTTAAACCAACTTTTACCCAAGTTGATGACAGGGAGAAAGCTGTATTCCCGAGTTCTTCGTTTCTTTGGAATTGGCGAGAGTCAGCTGGTGACGATTTTGGCTGATTTAATTGAGAATCAAACAGATCCGACCTTGGCACCTTATGCCAAGACAGGAGAAGTCACTCTACGTCTGTCAACAAAGGCTAGCAGTCAAGAAGAGGCGAATCAAGCGCTGGATATCTTAGAAAACCAAATCTTGAATCGCCAAACTTTTGAAGGCTTTTCTTTACGAGAACTTTGCTATGGTTATGGGGAAGAGACTAGTTTAGCCAGCATTGTGGTAGAAGAACTGAAAAGGCAAGGGAAAACCATCACGGCTGCAGAGAGTTTGACGGCAGGTCTTTTCCAAGCTAGTCTAGCGGATTTGTCAGGAGCTTCAAGTATATTTAAGGGTGGTTTTGTGACCTATAGCTTGGAGGAAAAATCAAAAATGTTGGATATTCCTGTCAAGGATTTGGAAGAACATGGTGTGGTGTCTGAATTTACAGCTCAGAAGATGGCTGAGCAGGCACGAATCAAGATCCAGTCTGATTTTGGAATTAGTTTGACTGGAGTGGCAGGACCAGATAGCCTAGAAGGATATCCAGCTGGGACAGTCTTCATAGGCTTGGCTCAAGAGCAAGGAACTGAGGTTATCAAGGTGAATATTGGAGGCAGAAGTCGAGCAGATGTACGTCACATTGCGGTTATGCATGCCTTTAACCTAGTTCGCAAGGCTTTATTAAGTGACTAACTTTTGATATAATAGTAGATAGGTCTGAGGATCATTAGAATGTAGGAGAATAGAATGGCGAAAAAACCAAAAAAATTAGAAGAAATTTCAAAAAAATTTGGGGCAGAACGTGAAAAGGCCTTGAATGATGCTCTTAAATTGATTGAGAAAGACTTTGGTAAAGGATCAATCATGCGTTTGGGTGAACGTGCGGAGCAAAAGGTGCAAGTGATGAGCTCAGGTTCTTTAGCTCTTGACATTGCCCTTGGTTCAGGTGGTTATCCTAAGGGACGTATCATCGAAATCTATGGACCAGAGTCATCTGGTAAGACGACGGTTGCCCTTCATGCAGTTGCACAAGCGCAAAAAGAAGGTGGGATTGCAGCCTTTATCGATGCGGAGCATGCCCTTGACCCAGCTTATGCTGCGGCCCTTGGTGTTAACATTGACGAATTGCTCTTGTCACAACCAGACTCAGGAGAGCAAGGTCTTGAAATTGCAGGAAAATTGATTGACTCAGGTGCTGTAGATCTTGTCGTGGTCGACTCAGTTGCGGCCCTTGTACCTCGTGCGGAAATTGATGGAGATATCGGAGATAGCCACGTTGGTTTGCAGGCCCGTATGATGAGTCAGGCCATGCGTAAACTTGGTGCTTCTATCAATAAAACCAAAACAATTGCCATCTTTATCAACCAATTACGTGAAAAAGTTGGGGTCATGTTTGGAAATCCAGAAACAACACCTGGTGGACGTGCTTTGAAATTCTATGCTTCAGTGCGTTTGGATGTTCGTGGTAATACACAAATTAAGGGAACTGGTGACCAAAAAGAAACCAATGTTGGTAAAGAAACTAAGATTAAGGTTGTAAAAAATAAGGTAGCTCCACCGTTTAAGGAAGCCGTAGTTGAAATTATGTACGGAGAAGGAATTTCTAAGACTGGTGAGCTTTTGAAGATTGCAAGCGACTTGGATATTATCAAAAAAGCAGGAGCTTGGTATTCTTACAAAGATGAAAAAATTGGGCAAGGTTCTGAGAATGCTAAGAAATACTTGGCAGAGCACCCAGAAATCTTTGATGAAATTGATAAGCAAGTCCGTTCTAAATTTGGCTTGATTGACGGAGAAGAAGCTTCAGAACAAGATACTGAAAACAAAAAAGATGAGGCAGTTCAAGCAGATTCTGTGAATGAAGAAGTGACTCTTGACCTAGGCGACGAACTTGAAATCGAAATTGAAGAATAAGCTGTCAAAGTAGTGGAGAAATCCGCTACTTTTTCGATTTTTGATTCAAGTTTTTAGATTATATATAGTTTGCTGTTTCTTGTCGCTCTGCTAGAAAGTTGATATAATAGCCTTATGAATAAAAAACGAGCAGTGGACCTGACACATGGTCCGATTCTTCCTTCTATCTTGAGTTTTGCCTTCCCAATCTTGCTGTCTAATATTTTTCAACAGCTCTATAATACTGCTGATGTCTTGATTGTAGGGCGTTTCCTTGGTCAAGAATCCTTGGCGGCAGTAGGGGCGACGACAGCGATTTTTGACCTGATTGTAGGTTTTACTCTTGGTGTTGGAAATGGGATGGGAATTGTTATTGCTCGCTATTATGGAGCACGGGACTTCAAAAAAATTAAGGAGGCAGTAGCAGCCACCTGGATTTTAGGTGCTCTTTTGAGTATTGTAGTTATGTTGCTGGGCTTTCTTGGCTTGTATCCTCTTTTACAGTACCTAGATACCCCTGCAGAAATTCTTCCCCAGTCCTATCAATATATTTCTATGATTGTGACCTGTGTTGGTGTCAGCTTTGCTTATAATCTTTTTGCAGGCTTGTTGCGGTCCATTGGAGACAGTCTAGCTGCGCTTGGTTTTCTGATTTTCTCTGCTCTGGTTAATGTGGTTCTGGATCTCTATTTTATTACGCAATTGCATCTGGGAGTTCAATCCGCGGGACTTGCTACCATCATTTCGCAAGGCTTATCAGCGGTTCTCTGCTTTTACTATATTCGTAAGAGCGTGCCAGAACTTTTGCCTCAGTTTAAGCATTTCAAATGGGACAAGGCCTTGTATGCGGATCTTTTGGAGCAAGGTTTGGCTATGGGCTTGATGAGTTCAATTGTATCTATAGGCAGTGTGATTTTACAGTCTTCTGTTAATACCTTTGGTGCAGTGATTATTAGTGCCCAGACGGCAGCTCGACGCATTATGGCCTTTGCCCTTCTTCCTATGACCGCTATTTCTGCATCAATGACGACCTTTGCTTCTCAGAATCTAGGAGCTAAACGACTAGACCGCATTGTCCAAGGTCTTCGAATCGGCAGTCGTTTAAGTATATCCTGGGCGGTTTTTGTTTGTATCTTCCTCTTTTTTGTCAGTCCAGCCTTGGTTTCCTTCTTGTCTAGTTCGACAGATGGTTACTTGATAGAAAATGGAAGTCTCTATCTGCAAATCAGCTCAGCTTTTTATCCCATTTTGAGCCTCTTGTTGATTTATCGCAATTGCTTGCAGGGTTTGGGGCAAAAGATCCTTCCTCTAGTTTCTAGCTTTATTGAACTAATCGGAAAAATCGCTTTTGTGGTCATGATTATCCCTTGGGCAGGCTATAGAGGAGTTATTCTTTGCGAACCCCTCATCTGGGTTGCCATGACAGTTCAACTGTACTTCTCATTATTCCGTCACCCCTTGATAAAAGAAGGCAAGGCTATCTTGGTAACAAAAGTGTCATCATAGCTCGATTTACTGAATAAAATCTCTTTCCTCTAGTGAAAATCGAAAAAACTTGTGCTGTCATCTTTAGTTTGGTCTTGAAAATAGTTTAATATACTTTTGACTTCTTTTATATGATATAATGTATTTATTAAAAGGACATATAGAGACTGTAAAAATATACTTTTGAAAAGCTTTTTAGTCTGGGGTGTTATTGTAGATAGGATACAGACCTGTCAGTCCTATTTACAGTATCAAAATAGTGCGTTTTAAAGTTCTATCTACAAGCCTAATCGTGACTAGGATTGTCTTCTTTGTAAGGTAGAAATGAAGGAGTTTCTGGTTCTGGATTGTAAAAAATAAGTTGTTTTAATTGATAAGGAGTAGAATATGGAAATTGATGTGAGTAAATTAAGAACAGATTTGCCTCAAGTCGGCGTGCAACCATATAGGCAAGTCCATGCCCATTCCACAGGCAACCGTAACTCAACGGTGCAAAATGAGGCTGACTACCATTACAGAAAAGATCCTGAATTGGGCTTCTTTTCTCACGTAGTCGGTAATGGTCGTGTTATGCAGGTAGGACCTGTTGATAATGGTGCCTGGGACGTTGGGGGCGGTTGGAATGCAGAAGGTTATGCACAAGTTGAACTGATTGAAAGCCATGAATCGAAAGAAGAGTTTCTGATTGACTATCGTCTCTATATCGAACTCTTGCGTAATCTAGCAGACGAGGCTGGGATACCTAAAACGCTTGATACTGCTGATTTAGCAGGTATCAAGACACACGAATATTGCACCAATAACCAACCTGACAACAACTCAGATCATGTTGACCCTTATCCTTATCTTGCAAGCTGGGGCATTAGTCGTGAGCAATTCAAGCAGGATATTGAAAACGGCTTGACGATTGAAGCAGGATGGCGACAGAACGATACTGGCACCTGGTATGTACACTCAGATGGTTCTTATCCAAAAGATAAGTTTGAGAAAGTTAATGGTACCTGGTATTACTTTGACGGTTCAGGATATATGCTTGCAGACCGCTGGAAGAAGCACACAGACGGCAACTGGTACTGGTTTGACCAGTCAGGCGAAATGGCGACAGGCTGGAAGAAAATCGCTGAGAAGTGGTACTATTTCGATGGAGAAGGTGCTATGAAAACAGGCTGGATCAAATACAAGGAGACTTGGTACTATCTTGATAGTCAAAATGGGGACATGGTTTCTAATGCCTTTGTCAAATCAAATGATGGCTGGTATTACCTTAAAGAAGATGGCACGATAGCAGACAGACCAGAATTTACAGTCGAGCCTGAAGGCTTGATAACAGTAAAATAATAATGGAATGTCTTTCAAATCAGAACAGCGCATATTATTAGGTCTTGAAAAAGCTTAATAGTATGCGTTTTCTTGTGGAGATATTTCCTTCAATTTTTGCTACTATATTACATAAAAATCAAAAAGCAAACTAGAAAGCTATGCTCAAATAAAATCTAAATTTGACAATGTAAACCGAATCGGATAGCTTTAAGTACTGTTTTGAGGTTGAAGATACGATTTTTGATAGGAACTCATCAAATAGGTTTACTATCATCAATTTTGGATTTTTAAGCAGTATCAATAAATTGCTTCCTTGTTTTGTCATAATTTTTTTATTTAAAAAATTGACTTTATGACAAGAGTGTGCTATTCTTTTTATGAGAGGTGTATGAATATGATAAATGTATGTGATGTTGGAAAAAGAATAAAAGAACTTAGAATATCTTCAAATCTTACTCAAGATAAGATTGCTGAATATTTGTCTTTGAATCAAAGCATGATTGCCAAAATGGAAAAAGGTGAAAGGAATATCACGTCGGATGTTATTGAGAAACTATCTGCCCTGTTTTGCTGTACGGTTGACTATCTTTTGTTTGGCGAACAAGCTGAACAACAGTGTGTCATATCGTTTAGAAAAAATAAAATAGTAGACCAAGATCTTAAAGTTTTAGCGAAAATCAATAAAATTGTATTGAATCAATTTGAGATAGATCAGCTATTGGAGACAAAATAAATGATTGATAAAATGGATTTAAGTAATAAAGCTTCAAATCTTAGAAAAAAGTTGGGAGCTGATGGTGAAGCGCCGATAGATATTTTTAAATTGGTACAAAAGATAGAAAATTTGACGCTGGTATTTTATGGACTCGGAAAGAATATTAGCGGAGTCTGTTATAAAGGAACTCAGTCAAGTCTCATTGTAATCAATTCAGACATGTCATTAGGAAGGCAAAGATTTTCTTTAGCACATGAACTGTATCATCTTTATTATGATGAGGTGAAGAAGAGTTCAGTCAGTCTTATCTTGATTGGTGAAGGAGATGAAACTGAAAGAAAAGCGGATCAGTTTGCTTCATATTTTTTAGTTTCCCCATCTTCACTGTATAGGATGGTTGAGGAAATCAGAGAAAATGCTAATAGAACTCATCTTGAAGTAGAAGATATTATAAAATTGGGTCAGTTTTATGGTATCAGTCATAAAGCTATGTTATATAGATTGCGGAATGATGGATACCTTGATGCAGAAGAAATTAAAAATATGGATATTAGTGTTATAGAGACAGCTTCAAGATTAGGCTATGATACAAGTTTATATCGTCCTTTGTCAGAAAGTAAAAAGGAAATGGTATTAGGACACTATATTAAATCGACTGAACAACTTTTAGAAAATAACAGAATTTCGCAAGGGAAGTATGAGGAACTGCTACTAGATGCTTTCAGATATGATATTGTATATGGGCTAGATGAAGAGGGGGAGTTGTCGTTTGACTAGTCGTGTATTTATTGATACAGATTGTATTTCAGCATTTTTATGGGTTGGCACTGAATATCTTTTAGAAAAGCTCTATTCGGGTAAAATTGTTATTCCACAAGAGGTGTATGATGAAATCAATATACCTACAATTCCCCACTTAAAATCTAGGATAGACCAGTTAGTAGCTAAGGGTTCGGCTGAGATTGTGAGCATAGACATTGGAACTGAAGAATACGCATTATATAGAGATTTAACAAGAAATCATGATAGTAACAAGGTTATTGGTAAGGGAGAAGCAGCTTCTATTTCCTTAGCGAAAAAGCATAATGGGATATTAGGAAGTAATAATCTAAGAGATGTTGAACCATATGTAGAAAAATTTTCTTTAGAACATATGACGACAGGAGATATACTGGTTGAAGCGTTTAAAGCGCAATTTATTACTGAACAAGAGGGCAATCATATCTGGAATAATATGCTTAAAAAGAGAAGGAAAATTGGGGCGGATTCTTTTTCAGACTATCTTCGTGGAAGTGTTCATCAAAATAGACAAAAATAAATTTGGATAAATCGAACTCACTATTCAGTAGGCATATGAGCACTTCGAAGAAGAGAAGTGTCAAATTGAGCCTATAAGAGTAGAAATGACCTGCATAGGGGATGAGAGAAAAGTTGTCCTTAAAGTTTCCCTGAACTATCAGTCGCATATTAAATGGATATGTAGGGTGATGTGAGAGGGGATAGCGAGTAGTTTTTGGTTATTTTGTCAAAAAACTTGTATTTTATCATACTGAATGATAAAATACAAGAAAAATAGTAGAATAAAGGAAAGCTTTTCTAAAATGTGTATCTCCCCACAGGATTCGTTCTTGTGGGATTTTTTTCGTTAAAGAAAGCGATAAATATTGACTTTTTTAAAGAAAGATGTCATAATTAAGTTGGAAAAAACGTAAAAGTATCACTTTTCTCGTTATCCCGACTCCCAAAACGTCGTTAAACCGCTCGGCAATCCATGGAGACATGGACACATAGTAGTAAGCACGCTATGTGGCTTGGCAGAGCTAAAAACTGTTCCCTTGCGATAAGCCTAATAAGCACAACATAGGGAGTTAGAGAAGCCGACTCTAATCATCCACTTTGGGCAGTAGTGAGAACTGCCCCGTGCTTTTTTTATTTTGAGAAAATATGGAGTTTGTCGTTGAAATTACTTGATTGTATTTTAGATTATCAAGAGAAATTCGATGGAAAAACATGTCAAGTATCAACGAATTATAAGCATTTAGAGACTTTCGAAGTAGATTTTTGCTTGACTGATTTACATCACTTATTTGGCTTGCACAAAATCACACGAGATTATGCTAGTCAAACAATACCTGCTATTCAAGCTGGTGTTTTTATTTTGGAAGAATATAAAAATAATCCCATGTACAACGATGTTATAGAAAGGATATCTTTGTATAGTTTTATCGGTGATATCTTCTATTCTAAGATAACAAGTTGTTGTATCCTAGCCAAAGATTTATCTAAAAACACTATGAAGTTGGACGTCATATTTTTTGAAGATAGAAACAAAAGATCCGCAATTTTAGGTTTACGAAGAGATAAAAGTGGAGTGTTTAAACCGGTTACTCTACATTTTACAAGTGCTAAGAAATATGCTAAAGTTCGTAAAACAGATGTGAAAGAAATTAAATGGTTATAAAAAAACTTTTCGCAGGCTTCGGCTTGCGTTTTTTTGTTTGATAAAATTAAAAAAATGTGCAAAAATAAGTAGAATTGAAAACAGGAAAAAACACCTCCTTTCGATTCGCCAAGCCTCTTCGCAAGGCAATGAGGGGGCGGAGAGACGCGCTCGTCAACAGAAGTATCTCATTGGAAATGTTGCTCACTTTTTTAGTGAGCTTTTTATTTAAGGAATAGGAATGAAAAGTAAGAAGTTAAAATTATACTTAATGAAAATCTCTTCAAACCACGTCAACGTCGCCTTGCCGTAGATATATGTTACTGACTTCGTCAGTTCTATCTGCAACCTCAAAGCGGTGCTTTGAGCAACCTGCGGCTAGTTTCCTAGTTTGCTCTTTGATTTTCATTGAGTATTAAATTGTGCTATCGATTGTCATCATCTTGCTAGAAAAAGGGATTGAAGGCCTTTTCGTGAGCGATAGTAGTAGCTGGACCATGTCCTGGATAG
>NZ_VMMQ01000075.1:0-14787 GCF_013277295.1 Streptococcus sp. 477 | reverse complement strand
TTCTCAACCTTGATTCTCTCCTTAGATAGCGCATGGTTACAGGCTTTCTCTTCAGCTGTTAGCGGCTTGAGTTTGCTGGATTTCCTCGGAGTTTGCGCTTGAGGATATAGCTTCATGAGCCCTTGATAAGCACTGTCAGCCAAGATTTTACCAGCTTGTCCGATATTTCTGCGACTCATTTTGAACAACTTCATATCATGACAATAGTTCACAGTGATCTCCAAAGAAACAATTCTCCCTTGGCTTGTGACAATCGCCTGAGCCTTCATAGCGTGGCATTTCTTTTTACCAGAATCATTCGCTAATTGTTTTTTTAGGGCGATTGATTTTTACTTCCGTCGCATCAATCATTACCGTGTCCTCAGAACTGAGAGGAGTTCTTGAAATCGTAAAACCACTTTGAACAAGAGTTACTTCAACCCATTGGCTCCGACGGATTAAGTTGCTTTCCTGAATACCAAAATCAGCCGCAATTTGTTCATAAGTGCGGTATTCTCGCACATATTGAAGTCGCCATAAGAAGGTATTCTAGGCTTAGTTTAGGTTTTCGTCCCCCTTTTGCGTGTTTACCTTGATAAGCTGTTTTCAATACAGCTAACATCTCTTCAAAAGTCGTGCGCTGAACACCAACCAGGAGCTTAAATCGTGCATCAGTTAGTTGTTTACTTGCTTCATAATTCATAGAACTATTCTACCATATTTTGTTTCGCAGGAAGTCTATTCAAGCTAATCCCACTTCAATCCCACATGTTCGTTCATTTCTTTATAGGCTGTATCAATTCGTTCCTTAGTCGCTTCATCTAACTGGTCACGATGACTGCCACCCTCGATAAAATCTTCCAAGATATAGGTTTGATAATGATATAAAGGATAGCCTTCTGGTGAAAAGGTTCCCTTTGGTGTTCGATTGACCCAAGTAGGATGAGCTTTAGCTGTTCCGATAGTTGTTTTTCCATCCTTCTTCTTAATGGTTACATCCATGAGAACGCCACGTTCAGTCCACTTAGCATTTTCTTCATCTCCCATAGATTCAATCCGTTGATTGGAAATGAAGTTCCCCATTGAATAGATAATGAGTTTCTTGTCTCCATCTTTTTCAACCGTTTCAGATGGTTCAACAACGTGAGGATGCCCTCCAAAGATGATATCCGCCCCCCAATCAATTATCTTGTGATAAAGAGCTTTTTGTTCTTCAGTTGGTTCCAATCGATACTCAACACCCATCTGAGGCATGATAATGGTGATATCCGCTTCCTTCTCTGCACGTTCAATTTCAGACTTCATCTTATCTTCGTTTAAATCTGAAAGATAACGATTATAGTCTTCCTGAGCAATATACTGTTCAATGCCATTGAATCCATAGGAATAGGCCAAAAGAGCAACCTTGATACCATTCACTTCCTTAATGACCAACGGAGCCTGATCACGTGGTTCATGCGTATAAACTCCGATTGGAGTGATTCCAGCTTTTTCAATAATATCGGCCGTTGAAATAACTCCCTCAATTTGCGAATCCAAAATATGATTATGAGCTAAATCTAGCACATGATAACCTGCATCCTTAATGGCATCCATAACTTCAGCAGGAGCATTAAAGAGAGGATAACCCGCTAAATAATGATCCTTATTGATGGTTCCTTCAAAATCACCAATAGCTAAATCTGCTTGCTTGAGCCAAGGTGTCACATACTCAAAATTCTCATGAAAGTCATAGGTACCGTCTTCTTTTTTAGCTGAAAAGAAAAGTCCATCGTGGTAGAGCAAATCCCCATTAGCCATAATTCTGGCAGTTTTTTCCTCTTCCTGCTCCTGAGACTTTTGCTTAGTCCCCTCTTGAGAAATAGTATCTCGTTTTTGACTGGTTAAAGGGATTCCTTGGAAACTTTCAACCAACAAGACCAAGCCCATTGATAAAGCAACTGCTAGCAAGAGTACTGCCACAAATCCTTTATTGCTCCACCTGCGATAACTCCTAAAAAAGTTTACCAAGCCCTTCATAAAACGAAAAGCTAAACCACCCTGATTTCGATTTTGTCTTCTTTTCATCTTCATTCTCCCTACTTTCTTATGCAAGCCTTTTCTTTTTATTATATCATAGATAAGTAATTCTTTCACAATTGATACTCTTCGAAAATCTCTTCAAACCACGTCAGCGTCGCCTTACCGTATATATGTTACCGACTTCGTCAGTTCTATCTNNCCTACGGCTAGCTTCTTAGTTTGCTCTTTGATTTTCATTGAGTATGAATTGAACTTCCTATCTATTTTCTATAAATCCTAAAGGCTATAATACTTTCAATCCTTGACATTTTGTGATATCATGTAGAGGTAATGAAAGGAGAGAAAATGTCTGCAATAGAACGTATTACAAAAGCTGCTCACTTAATTGATATGAACGATATTATCCGCGAGGGGAACCCAACTCTACGCGCAGTTGCTGAGGAAGTTACTTTCCCCTTATCTGATCAGGAAATCATCCTTGGCGAAAAGATGATGCAATTCCTTAAACATTCCCAAGATCCTGTCATGGCTGAAAAATTGGGACTCCGCGGTGGGGTTGGACTGGCTGCTCCTCAATTGGATATCTCAAAACGCATTATCGCTGTTTTGGTACCTAATATTGTTGAAGAAGGCGAAACTCCGCAGGAAGCCTACGACTTGCAAGCCATTATGTACAATCCAAAAATCGTCTCTCACTCTGTTCAAGACGCTGCTCTTGGTGAAGGAGAAGGTTGCCTGTCTGTAGACCGCAACGTGCCTGGCTATGTTGTTCGCCATGCCCGCGTTACTGTTGACTACTTTGACAAAGATGGAGAAAAACACCGTATCAAACTCAAAGGCTACAACTCCATTGTTGTTCAGCATGAAATTGACCACATTAACGGTATCATGTTTTACGATCGTATCAATGAAAAAGACCCATTTGCAGTTAAAGATGGTTTACTGATTCTAGAATAAAGAAAATCCCGTTGCAAGACGGGGTTTTGTGTTATAATAGAGGCATGAAAACAAATGATATTGTCTATGGCGTCCACGCCGTTACCGAAGCCCTCCTTGCAAATACTGGAAACAAACTCTACCTCCAAGAAAATCTCCGAGGTAAGAATCTTGAGAAAGTCAAGGAACTGGCTACAGAAAAGAAGGTGTCCATTTCTTGGACCTCAAAAAAATCCCTCTCTGAGATGACTGAAGGTGCTGTCCACCAAGGTTTTGTTTTACGAGTGTCCGAATTTGCCTATAGCGAGCTAGATCACATCCTTTCCAAAACACGCCAAGAAGAAAATCCTTTGCTATTGATTCTGGATGGTTTGACTGACCCTCACAACCTAGGATCCATCCTGAGAACAGCCGATGCGACCAATGTTTCAGGTGTCATCATTCCCAAGCACCGTGCTGTAGGTGTTACCCCCGTCGTTGCCAAAACGGCCACAGGTGCTATCGAGCACGTTCCCATCGCCCGAGTGACCAATCTGAGCCAAACTCTGGACAAAGTCAAGGATGAAGGCTTCTGGACCTTTGGAACGGATATGAACGGTACTCCTTGCCATAAGTGGAATACAAAAGGGAAAATCGCCCTCATCATCGGAAATGAAGGAAAAGGCATCTCTAGCAACATTAAAAAACAGGTCGATGAAATGATTACCATTCCCATGAATGGCCATGTTCAAAGCCTTAATGCCAGTGTTGCTGCGGCCATTCTCATGTACGAAGTTTTCCGAAACAGACTATAAAAAAGTTTCCAGTCATCTGATTGGAAACTTTTTTATGATTAACTATGTTCTGTGATAAATTTATAGGCTTCTTGACCAGCGATAGCTCCATCTCCAACCGCTGTTGTTACTTGGCGAAGGTCTTTCTGGCGAACATCTCCAACTGCAAAGATACCGTCAACTGCAGTTTTCATGTGGTTATCTGTCACAATCCAGCCTGCCTGATCTTGGATATTCAATTCTTTAACAAAATCGCTAAGAGGGTCCAATCCAACATAGATAAAGACGCCACCGAAGGCTTGTTCTGTCACTTGACCTGTTTTCACATTTTCAAATACGACAGATTCTACTCGGTTTTCACCCTTGATTTCCTTCACTACAGAATCCCAGATAAAGCTGATTTTCTCATTCGCAAAGGCGCGGTCTTGTAAAACCTTTTGAGCACGAAGTTGGTCACGACGGTGAACAATGGTAACAGTCTTAGCAAAACGAGTCAAGAAGAGGGCTTCTTCAACAGCTGAATCTCCACCACCAACTACCAACAAATCTTGGTCACGGAAGAAAGCACCATCACACACGGCACAGTAAGAAACACCACGACTGTTCAGTTCTTCTTCTCCAGGTACTCCCAAAGGACGGTGTTTAGAACCAGTTGCTACGATAACGGTACGAGTTTCATATGTTTGGTCGTCAGTCATCACTTTCTTAAAATCACCATGGTCTTCGACATTTTCAACATATCCATAAATGTGCTCAACACCGAGATTTTCAAGCGGTTCAAACATCTTTTCTGCCAATTCAGGTCCACTAATATTAGCATATCCTGGGTAATTTTCGATATCAGATGTATTATTCATCTGACCACCTGGCAGACCACCTTCAATCAAAGCTACTTTCAAATTGCTTCGAGCAGCATACAAGGCTGCAGTCATCCCTGCAGGTCCAGCACCGATAATAATAGTATCGTACATATAGTTTCCTTCTTTCTTGTTGTAACTATCTTTATTCTAACTCTTTCTTGTCAATCACGCAAGGATTATGCCTTGAAAACAAGAATTAAACTCATAACCGCAAAGGATAATACTGGAACAACCAAGACCCCAATCATAATCATATCATAGAGATGGGCTTGGCGAGCCTTGGCTGTCTTATCAACTCCCGACATGGCTCTCAGTCCAATCCAAATTCCTAAAAAAATCAGGACGAGGATGGTGGTTAAGATCAAACTCTCGAAATATAAAGAAAATAGTTGCAGTAGCATGATTTCTCTCATTTCTATCTTTTTTAAAGAGTAAACTCAGCTAGTCCAGCTAACTGAGTTTTTCTTTATCTATTATATCAAATATAAGTCCGTTTGTAACTAGCGAAGAATTCTTTTGTCCGCTCTTCTTTAGGATGGTGGATAATCTCATCTGGTGTTCCAGACTCGATGATTTTCCCCTTATCTAAGAAGAGAATCTTATCAGCCACTTGGGCTACAAAGGACATGTCATGACTGACCAAAATCATGGTCTGACCTGACTTAGCAGCATCTGCAATAGACTTCTCTACTTCACCGACCAATTCTGGGTCAAGGGCTGAAGTTGGTTCATCTAAGAGCAAGACATCTGGTTTCATAGCAAGCGCACGCGCCAAGGCAACCCGTTGCTTTTGTCCACCTGATAAATGGCGAGGGTAATGGTTTTCACGATCAGAAAGCCCAACCTTAGCCAACTCTTCCTTGGCAATCTTAGTCGCTTCTTGGTCAGATAATTTCTTGACAACAACCAAGCCTTCTTTCACATTATCAAGTGCTGTACGGCGCTCAAACAAATTAAACTGCTGAAATACCATAGATAACTTGCGACGTAGGGCAAGGATTTCTTCTTGAGTGATTTTAGAAAAATCAACCGAGAAATCATCAATCTGAATCGAGCCACTATCAGGTGTTTCAAGATAATTGAGACTGCGAAGAAAGGTTGATTTTCCAGCTCCTGAAGAACCAATCAAGGCTACAACTTCCCCTTTTTGAATATCCAAGTCCAGATGATCCAAGACAGTCTGTCCTGAAAAGGATTTGCTTAAATTCGAAATCTTAATCATTAACGAAGGTCTCCTTTCACATCTGTTTGCACTGTATCTGGTGCAGAAATAGCCATTTTTCTCTCGATGAAACGACCAAGGCTCTCAATTCCGATATTGACTACCCAATAAACAAGAGCAACGGAGATGAAGCGCTCAAAATAACGATAATCGGCACCACCCAAAATCTGAGCTTGGGCAAAGACTTCCACAACACCCGCACTAAAGGCTAGGGAAGTTCCCTTGGTCAAGCCGATGAGGGAGTTAATCAAGGTTGGAGTTGCCACAACTGCTGCATTTGGAATAATCACTCGTCGATAAACTTGCGCTCGGGTCATACCCAGACTGCGTGCCGCCTCAATCTCACCAGGGTTAACTGAGAGAATGGCTGCACGAATGGTTTCACTAGCATAAGCTGCCTCATTAAAGGCAAAGGCGACAATCGCAAAAGCAGCGGCTGGAATCGCATTGATATTGAGACCAGTTCCCCATTGCTGATTGAGAGCTTTCAAAGCCAAAGGAATTCCGTAGTAGGTCAACATGAGCTGCACTAAAATCGGTGTCCCTTTTAAGAAACTAACAAAGAAGGCCTGCAAGGGATATAAAATCTTGACACGATTGATCTTCACAATGGCAAAAAGAAGCGCCAAAACCAAGCCAAAAAAGGCACCACCAATTGTCAACATAATCGTTGTTGGAAGTTGTTGAACAATTCTCGGAATTCCATCAAAGACCGAACGCAAGCTAAAAAGCTTGCCATCCGGAATCAATTGCATCAAGTTTTGATACCAATCTGATGCTAAAATCGTTGTAACATTCATAAAAACATCCTCTCCTGATAATGATTCATTCTACCATACTTCTGCCGTCAATGAAATTATTTGCTACGGTCAGATACAGTCTTTGTCTACCTACTAGTTTATCATACTTTAAAACAGGGAGGTTATATATTTTATCTATCAGAGAGATAAGTAAAAACTATTTCAATCCCAATTCTTCATAAGGTTTTCGATAACCGATTTGTTTAACAGTTCCATTTTCTACTAAAATTGGCCGTTTTAACAACATGCCGTCGCTTGCTAGCAACTCAGCTGCTTCTTGGTTTGACAGACTTCCTACCTTATCTTTTAACCCTAATTCACGGTATTTGATTCCACTGGTGTTAAAAAATTGCTTCAATTCAAACCCTGAGGTTTCCAGCCAGTTTAAAATAACTTCTTGGCTAGGTGTTTCTTCGGCGATATGGACGGCTTTGTAGTCCACACCGAGTTGGTTTAATTCTTGTTTTGCTTTTTTACAAGTTGAACATTTTGGGTATTCGATAAATTCTAACATGTCTTTCACTTTCTATTATTTATATCTTTAAAATCTGCGCCTTCATACTCCAAGAGCCAGGCTTTCTTTTCCACTCCTGCGGCATAACCAGTCAGACGCTTGCCTGCTCCCAGCACACGGTGACAAGGTACTAGAATAGACCAAGGATTGCGTCCTACCGCTCCACCAATTGCTTGAGCAGAAGGCACTTGCAGGTCTTGGGCTATTTGCCCATATGTCACTGTCTGACCATAAGGAATTCCCTGTAAATAGTCCCAAACTCGCTTTTCAAAATCCGTTCCAATTGGAGCCAAGGGCAAGTCGGATAAATCCTTAGGCTTGCCTTTAAAGTAAGCATCTAAGCAAGTAATAACTGGGTCTAAAATGGGATGACTAACAACTGCTTCTATCGTCTCATCTCCTAGTCCCCTCTCAAAATGCTTCTGCTCCTGAACCCAAATTCCATACAAATAATGGTCATCAGCTACGAGAGAAAGGGAGCCAATCGGCGAAGAATAGAGCATTTTTACATACTTCTTTTGCATTATTTCTTTAATTTTTGATAGGCCAAGCGTTCGCCATCAACTGGAACCTTACCAACCTGTTTAAAACCGAGTTTTTCAAAAATATGCTGCATAGCTTTGTTTTCAGCATGCGTATCTGAGCGAAAATCTAGATAATCAAAACCTTCAATCAAGCCCTCTAAAAAGGTTTGAGCAACTCCCTGTCCCTGCACATCTGCTGCCACAGCAATACGGTGAAAGACTAGGTACTCTGACTCCCCAACTTGCCAGTTGCCTTCATAAATGGCTTCATAGGCTGCCTCTGGACTCTTGGTCACAGCAGCATAGGCTAGTAGTTCTCCCTCTTCCAAGGCTACATAGGCTTGACCTGAGATAATATCTTCAATAATAATATCAGCATTTGGATAACCATTTTGCCACTGGTCACTACCAGCATCCGCTAAACATTTTTTAGCATCCTCCATCACTTGCATGATGTCATCTACTTCATTTGGAAAAGCTAAACGAATCTCCATCTTTTCTCCTCATTTCTGACTAGTTTCTCCCATCCTAGCATAATTTAAGTCTTTCTACAAGCAGTTAAAACTTGACTTTCTGTTTTTGTTATTTTATAATCTAGTTATTAAAACTAGATAAAAAGGAGTTGAAAATGAAAACTACCTTTTCCTACCCAAAATGGGCAGAAATTCCAAATATTGACCTCTATCTGGACCAGGTTTTACTCTATGTCAATCAGGTCTGTGCCCCTATCTCTCCTGATAAAGACAAAGGCCTGACAGCATCTATGGTTAACAATTATGTCAAACATGGTTACCTGACAAAACCTGACAAGAAAAAATACCAACGTCAACAGATTGCCCGTCTGATTGCTATCACAACCCTCAAGTCTGTATTTTCGATTCAAGAAATCGCTCAGACACTGAATACTCTACAAAGTCAAGCAAGTTCAGAGCAACTCTACGATGCTTTTGTGAACTACATGAACCAAGGAATTGACCCAGCTAACCCTATCATCCAAACCAGCTGCCAAACCGTTAAACTCTATCATCAAACCCTAGCCTTAATCCATCATACTCAAGAGGAGGTAATCCAATGAACACTAGTCTTAAACTCAGCAAACAACTCAGTTTCGGAGAAGAGATTGCTAATAGTGTGACCCATGCTGTGGGTGCAGTCATCATGCTCATCTTACTCCCTATTTCATCCACCTATAGTTACGAAGCACATGGCTTTTTATCCTCTATCGGCGTTTCCATTTTCGTTATCAGTCTCTTTCTCATGTTCCTCTCATCCACCATTTACCACTCTATGGCCTATGGTTCGACCCACAAATACGTCTTGAGAATTATTGACCATTCTATGATTTATGTGGCTATCGCAGGCTCTTATACGCCAGTCGTCTTAACCTTGATGAATAACTGGTTTGGCTATCTGATTATTGCTATCCAATGGGGAACGACCATCTTTGGTATTCTCTATAAAATCCTTGCTAAAAAAGTCAATGAAAAATTTAGCCTTGCTCTTTACCTGATTATGGGCTGGTTGGTTCTGGCTATCATTCCTGCCATTATCAGTCAAACGACACCAATTTTCTGGAGTCTCATGGTAACTGGCGGACTCTCTTATACAGTTGGGGCTGGATTTTACGCCAAGAAAAAACCTTATTTCCACATGATTTGGCATCTCTTTATCCTAGCTGCGTCCGCACTCCAATACATCGCCATTGTTTATTACATGTAAAACTCTAAGCAGGCAGAGCCTGCTTAGAGTTTTATAATCGAATTTCCTAAAGAGGAAGCAATATGAAAGCCGTCATTGCTTGTGCTCATAAGATCTTCAGAATCATTTACAAACTACTCTCCACCAAGCATACTTATCAAAAAGAAAAGGCGCTAGGACTGAGGAAACATTTCTAACGCAAAAACTAAAAAAATTTCAATTATAGTATAGCACAGGAAGTGATTTTTTGCGCTTTTTTACTATCTTTTTTCTTCACATATATTTATAAAGTACTGGTGCAAGCTTACATCATCAGTCAATTCAGGATGAAAAGAAGTTACCAACATATTTTTTTCTTGGGCTGCAACGATTTGATTATTCACTGTTGCTAGAATTTCTACATCTTCTCCAACACTGCTGATAATTGGACCACGGATAAAGGTCATTGGAATCTGACCAACTCCCTTACATTCTGCTTCCGTATAGAAACTTCCTAATTGGCGCCCATAGGCATTGCGCTCGACCACCATATCCATAGTTCCTAGATGACTCTCTTTCTGAGAAGTAATTTCCTTAGCCAGCAAAATCAAGCCTGCACAGGTTCCAAAGACTGGTAAACCAGATAAAATAGCTTCTCTTATAGGAGTCATCATATGTTGATCTCGTAAGAGCTTGCCCATGGTTGTAGACTCACCACCAGGCAAAATCAAACCCGACAAGTCACTCTGAGATTTCTGAAAATCCTCTAAATTTCTGATTTCAACACTCTCGACTCCTAATTTTTCTAGCACTTTTACATGTTCTGCAAAGGCACCTTGCAAGGCCAATATTCCGATTTTCATCTATTTTCCTCTCTCTGCCATGAGAATTTGGATTTCATTTTCATTGATACCAACCATGGCTTCTCCTAAATCTTCAGAGATTTGAGCTAGGATTTGAGGATTACGGAAGTTAGTCACAGCCTTAACAATGGCACTCGCTCGTTTAACAGGATCTCCTGACTTGAAAATACCTGAACCGACAAATACACCCTCTGCCCCTAATTGCATCATAAGTGCAGCATCTGCTGGCGTTGCAACGCCTCCAGCTGCGAAGTTTACAACTGGCAATTTCCCATGTTCATGGACGTATTGAACCAATTCTACAGGGACTTGCAATTCCTTGGCAGCAACATAAAGTTCGTCCTCGCGTAGGTTTTGAATACGGCGAATTTCCTGATTCATCATACGCATATGGCGAACAGCTTGGACAATATCTCCTGTACCCGGTTCTCCTTTAGTACGAATCATGGAAGCACCTTCAGCGATACGACGCAAGGCTTCCCCCAAGTCCTTAGCTCCACAGACAAAAGGTACTTGAAATTCTTTCTTGTCCACATGGAAACGATCGTCAGCTGGAGATAAAACTTCACTCTCATCGATATAGTCAATCTCAATAGCCTCTAAAATCTGAGCTTCAACAAAATGCCCGATTCTAACCTTAGCCATCACTGGAATGCTAACCGCTTCTTGGATTTCCTTAATCATCTTTGGATCACTCATACGGGAAACACCACCAGCTGCACGAATATCAGCTGGAATCCGCTCCAAAGCCATAACAGCAGCCGCACCAGCAGCCTCTGCAATACGAGCCTGTTCAGGATTTTGAACGTCCATGATAACCCCACCTTTGAGCATCTGTGCCAAATTTTTATTTAATTCATAACGATTTTCAGTCATTTGTTTTATCCTCATCATTTATATTGGTAGCTACCATTTCATTTTAAAATAGAACAGAGTGAATCACAAGATAAAAAAAGAAGAATTGTGTGGGTACAGATTGAATCGAGTAGGGGCTAAGACTAGTCCCTCTCACACCACCGTAGGTGCCGTTCGGCATAGGGCAGTTCAACTAATACTCATATCTATTTTCAAAAAGCATTCTGGTTCATTCTCTTTTAACGATGGACTTTACAACACTCCTCTCTAATCCTTGTATGATCTCTTGAAATGTATCAATGCCAGCTTCCAAGGTTTGAAATGCTTTATTCTGGAAGCCACCTTCACCAAGCTCTTTCTGCATCTGTTCAATAGGATTCATCTCTGGCCTGTATGGGGGAATAAAGGGAAAGCCAATATGATTTGGAATAGTTAAGCTACTTGATGGATGCCCTAGGGCATGATCCATGACTAGTAAAATAAAATCAGTTGGATAGGCCTGTGACAGTTCTTGTAAACAAGCTTTCCTCCATTCAGTATGGCATCCTCCGGCAAGCAGGAAAAAGGATGCTCCTCTATAAGCATCAACAGCTCTCTAACAGTAAGAGAATTCATGCACGGAATGACTATGGACAGGAGGACCTATTCCTTTAGGTGGCTAACAAGATCCTAGTTTACTGCCTATCCGAAACCAGCCTCATCTTTGATGCATGAACCCAAGCTTACGAAAGCATCTACTATCTTTAAAGCGTTTTCTTACCTTCTTGAATAGAGATGGGATGTTTAGACGCGGCAATGGTTTGAGCGCCTGCTTTCTTAGGATCTAGGGCAACAGTGCGCCAGCTATGTCGCTTCAACAGTTGACAGAAAGCATCACCTGTGTAGGAACGACTAATCTCCTTTTGATAGGACTGAAGAAATGGAGTATCACTAAACCTCCTGAGAAACAATCTCTAGAACACTTGTCCTACAACGGCCTGTATATCCTAGTCCGGTACGTTATAAGCAATGAATTCATTTTTATTACAATTCAATCTAGATTTTGCAGGAAATCTACTGTAACAACTTCCTCTTCCTCTGAAGTTTTCAAATGACCGGAAAACTATCTATTCCTTGACTGTCATATAAACGTGGTTACAACCACCACGTCTTTCTTGAAGGAGAGAGTCCGAACCTAACTCCTCATCCTTCTTTAAATTTCACCAAACTACAGTCTAGACGCTCTATCATCTCTTGATAGGATTTTCCCATCAAACAAAGCAGAACGATTGGAAGACTTTGTGTTAGAGGCTTAGTAAGGTCTTTAAAGAGAAAGGTGATTTCTTGTTTAGCTAATTTCATGTTACTATCGTACAATGCTTTTTGAAGTATGTCTAGTATTAACCACTCTTTTCATCACCCCACTACAAGTTGATAAAGAGCCACAAAACTTCAAGACTTTTCTAAGTATTTTCGATATAAGCATTAAATATATTTCAGAAAAAGCAACATTAACCTCCCTTATACTCAATGAAAATCAAAGAGCAAACTAGGAAGCTAGCCGCAAGCTGTACTTGAGTACGGTAAGGCGACGCTGACGCGGTTTGAATTTGATTTTCGAAGAGTATTAACTGAAACAAACTCAAGTTCACTAAATTGGTTAATAATTCTTTTCAAGTCTTTATCTGCTTTTTTCTCTGACACATCATATTCAGATGTTAATTTTCTCAATAAGTGGTCATATGAAATTGAAGTATCAATTTTAGACCATATAAAAAGATTTCTCTCTCCATCACTTATAACATTGATTTTACTTCGAGTATCCTTTAAATTATCATTAATATCAATTCCATTAATTGTAATTTCTCCTGAATCTTGTTTTAGAAGCGTTGTCATCATTTTTATTAAGGTTGTTTTGCCTGCCCCATTTTCTCCTAAAACTCCAATTATTTTTCCTCTTGGAATTTTTAATGAAACATTATTAATAGCTTGCTTTTTCTTTTTAGTAAATTAATCTTCGTTTTTGTAAGATAACTTTTAGATACATTTTTTACTTCTAACATCGGAATTCTCCTAAATTGTTAAATATTCGATCACTTTCTTCTCCACCTTTTTATAGCTGAGCAAGCCAATCACAATAAAAACTAATGAGAGAAGTAAAACTTTAAAAATCAATAGACATAGTTGAAGCGATTCCAAATCTCCAGAAGATATTAGTCTAACTATCTCTAAGCCATAAGTAATTGGTAATAAATCACCAACACATTTTAGAAAATCAAGAAGCACTGTCCTAGGAAATGTAACACCAGATACTAAAAATATCAAAATAAATAACGTATTCTGACTTATAAATGTATCTCTTAACCAGAGCATTATGTTAGCAACAAAAACACTCATAGAAAATGATATTAAAACAATAACAACATAACTCAACAGCCAATAGGATATTGGAGTTGCCATGAACTTTGCACCGAGCAAAATAGAAATAATAAAAAGTGAACAAAACTCCATAAAAGTTCTTCCAAGCTGTTCAATGAACACGCCTATATAATAGCTGAAAATACTATATGGAGTTATAAATAAGCTTTCCAAGGTTCCCTCTCGGACCTCAACCATCAATGAACGCCCTACATTCATCAAAATAGCAACAGCAACATTGTAGTAAAGCATCCCAGCAGCAGCGAAAGTAAAATAATCAATCACTTCTACTTGACTAACTACTAATTTGTTATTAAAAAGATAATGAGCAATTAACCAATACCCTAAAAGCTGAAAAATGGCATCTAACAATCGATTCAGGAATAGAGCTACTGGAAAAAATCTAGTATACATTTGCAAATTTCTAATTATTAATGCCTTAATCAACTTTCGATAATCTCCATTTCTACTCTTTTATAATCGTGCCAATCTCACCTCCTGATAAAAGAAGTGCATTCGCATCATCAGTATCAATATGCATTTCCAATCTATATTTATCACTCACTCTGCAATGAACATCATGCAAAGTAGCACTTTTTTCGCTTTTTACTTCAACAGAAACTATATCTCCATTTTTAAGACCCATTTCCTCAGCTTCTTCTGTGGCAAAGTGAATATGTCTATTAGCAATAATGCACCCTTCATCTAAATTAACTCTTCCATTAGGTCCTATAATGGTAATCGGTGAAGAGTTTTCAATCTCACTCGAAGTACGTACTGGTGGAGTTATCTTTAATAATCTAGAATCTGTTTTAGAAACCTCAACTTGTGTATAAGGACGAATTGGTCCTAATACCCTGACACGATTAATCTCGCCAGATGCCGACTGAATTGTAACCTGTTCTTCAGCAGCAAATTCACCAGGCTGATACAAATCTTTTAACTTGTTTAGTTGGTATCCTTCACCAAATAAAATATCTAAATGTTCCCTCTTTAAATGAACATGTCTAGCAGAAATGTTAATGATTACTTGATTAATTTCCATGATAATTTATCTCCTTTTCCTATTTATAATACCATATTTTTTTCTGATTCATTATACTCAAAATGAATCAAAGCCTCTTTATTCAGATACATACCCTCTTCATTGAGTAAATGATTCAAATCAGAGTTCCATTGTGACGGTTTATCTCCTATACTTTCTAAGTTCTCAACAAAAGTATAGATATAAAAGTTTGTTGCTCTATATTTTTCACCTCCTATATTAAAATTTCTAAATAGGCTTATTGCTAATATTTTATAGTTGCTTAGTTTCAAACAAGCATGTTATAATAAAGCTATGCATGTAGTACAGATTTTAAACAG
>NZ_VMMQ01000074.1:0-11867 GCF_013277295.1 Streptococcus sp. 477 | reverse complement strand
ATTCGCTTGCGTTAGAGCTGTCTTGTCTGCTGGTTTCACCACATACGTTACTCTTACGTTTTCTGTACTTTGATCTGTATAAGTAACAACAACGTCAAGAGTATGGTTCCCTACTGTAGTTGGATACTGTGTTCCTTCTTTCAGTACAGCTGATGCTTTGTTAGCTACATCTACAGCAGCAAGTAACTCTGCATTTGTAGGATTTTCACCGATTACTTTTGTAATCGTCTTAGTCGTCGGAGCTGTGTGTTCTGGAATAGGATGATTTTGGTTATTTGCTTGAGATTCAACATCGCCATTTCCTCTAGTAGAGGCTGTTGTGATATTTGTATTCCTGTTCACTTTTGTATAGTCAAGCGTAACCTTACCATTTGCTAGACTGATACCATCTGGTAAGGTTGTTGAAGAACTCCAATTATTTCCTCGTTTAACCAGTGTTACTGTGGCATTGGTATTTTGTTTGTTCTTATAAGTTAAGGTCACTTTTTCTGCATCTGTCGGTAATGTAACTTCTACATCTCCATTTTGACGTGTAGCACTAGTTGTTGCACTCGGTTGTTCAAACTTAGCCTTAATTCGTTTAGTTTCTGAAATTTTCGTTGCGCTAGAAGCTTTTACCGCAACTTCCGTCCCGTCTTTTACTAAACTTTTTGGAAGGGTAAAGCTATTGCCACTAGCTGTAATTCCTGCAACAGCACTCCATCCTTGATCAGTTTTTCTAAAATGTTGTGTTTCTGAACGATTACTAGTTTGATTATGATAAGTCAAATCAAACTCAGTAGCTTCCTGCGGTACAGTAATTACAACCGAACCATCTGGTTGGGCTATACCACTTACATCCTCTAATCTTCCTAAAACCTTAGTAGTAGCTGCTATACTAAAGTCAGAGCCGTCCTTCTGCTGCTTAACTGTAACTGTTGAACCTGCTTCTGCTGTTTCAGCTTGGATTAGGATTTTGCCCAGTCCATTTTCATCATTTATAATCGAAATTGTGCTATCTGCATTGGCGTCATCCTTATTCCAGTTGCTACCAGTTTTAGTAAAACCAACAGTTTTTTCTTGTCCAGTAGCATTTGTATACGTAAGCATAACCTTAGTAGCTTCGTCTTGACCTACCATTGATGTTACCGTTAGAGTTTCTTTATCTTGTGAGATAGTTGGAGATTGAGGTGCTTGGACCGTCACTTTTGTAACCAAGTCATCTCGTGAGATAAACTTACTTTCTGATCCGTCCTGACTTGTAACAGTTGCATTTCCATCACTATCCACTGTAACAGTCGCTCCTGGGTTAGCAGCTTGTAGAGCCTTCTTAATCTTTTCAATATCTGAAGAATTTAGTTTCTCTGGATCGGTTACAGGTACTTTCTGCTCTGGGTTGACTAACGGTTTACGGTTCTTTGCAGCTTCTTTTTGCTCTTCTGTCAGCTCCAACAAATCTTTGTGGGAAATCAAGCCACTTGTTCCATCTGGTTGTACAACATAGGCATCTCCATTTTGCCCAACGTTTACAGTAGCACCAGGATTTTTCTCCTGAACCTTCTGAGTAATCTTCGTCAATTCCTCTTTGGTTAGCTTATTTGGATTAGCTACCTTCACTTTTTCAGTTGGTTTTTGGATTTCTTTTGGAGAAGTCGAATCATCTGCAGAATCTGCTTGCCCATTTTGTTTCACAAAATCACTGACAGCAGCTTCTTCCTCTTGTCCATCCGGTCTGGTCACCTGAACCTTACCATCATCTGTTATTTCAACTTTAAATCCTGGATTAGCATCTTCAATAGCTTTTTTTAGCTTATCTTTCTCGGTTTGATTTAGACTACTTGGATTTTCAACGGTAACTTTTTCTGCTGGGCTTACAAAGTCACGGCTAGCTTCTGTAGGAAGTTCTAGTTTAAGCGATTCTGATAGTGGTGATACAAGATAGTCTAAAACAGGTTCATCTGTACCTTCCTTAACCACTGCCGTAACTAGACGAAGTTCCTCATTCCCCACCAATTCTTGTCTATACTTATCAGGAGTAAACTCAACTGTTCCATCCGCCTTAACATCACCACTAGCAAGAATAGTATAGCCAGTAGCTTTTTTAGGCTTATTATCAGAAGCACCTGTGCCTACAGCATCCACATCATTCCCACCTTTAACCAAGAAGGTTTTCAGTTTTGCTTTATCAGGAATATTTGCTGCTTCTCCTTTTGTTCCAGAGTTTGCTTTGATGACCGGTTTTCCTGTAGTCTTTCCTTTCAAACTCTCAGCTGTTGTTGCAAAACTCGGTTTCGTAAATGGAATGTATAGATAGAGTTTTTCTGTCTTGGTTGTATTATCTGCGGTTGTAACCGTAACAGTAATTTGATGGATACCTGAATTGGTTTTGTTAATAGTTCCTGTTAATGACTTCTTGCTACTTAGGGGTCCCTCATGCTCCACTTCACCCTGAACCAAGCCCGTTTTTTCTAAATTAGTTACTTCAATATTTTTGATAGACTTACCAAATGGAACTCGAACCAGCACTTGTAGTTGCTTTCCAGTATAACTGTCAAGATATAGTGCTTTATACTTACTTGTCTCCAAGCTAGAAGCTGCTCCGCCCTCTCCACTTTGTCCAAACCCAATACGAATCTGACTGCTATCGTAGTTGGCTACTTTAGCATCTGATGATTCAGACTCTAAGAGTGAAGTTCGCTTGCCTTCTGCAGTCAAATAAGACTGACCTGAAACACGTGACTTGACAGTATAAAAACCTTTTGTAATAACAACATTTTTGAAGGTTGCATTTCCATCATCACCAGCAATACTGGTTGCTACTTCTTTTCCGTCATGGTAGAGAACCATCTCTACACCTTTGGTTCCGTTAGTTGCAGTGATATCCTTTATCATCCCTGCTTGCTTTTCCAAATCAGTATTTAAACTTGGTTTTTTCGGTTTCACAACAAAATTTAACTGGACCAATTCACCAGAACCGTCAGCAAAGATTCGCTCTACAAGATAAGATTTCACTCCCGGAGTATTGACGATAGTGTCTGCAACCTCTTGATTGTTTTCAACTTTGACGCCGTCCTTAAAAAGATTATAAGAAGTTGGATGTGATTCAGCATTATCCCCTACCTTATCCCTATTTTTAAAGTAAGATTCAAGGTCAATGCCTCCATCGCTTTTAGCAATTAAAGATGAAGAGGTACCTGGAGTTGTTGATACATTATTATTTTTCGGCTGCCAAATTCGCCCTTGTACAATCTGATAGTAGCCATTTCCTTCCAACTGAGCCGGATACTTCTCAGCCTGGTCTCCTTCACCGGCAGCTCTACCGTACCACTGATTGACTAGCAAGCGATTAACTGATTTCCCTGACAGCCTAAACCCTTTAACACCCAAGGCGTAATAGAGATTACGGAAAGTCGTATCTGGGGAAGTCGTCTCAAAGGTCAAATGGTAGCTATCATCACGTCCTCCGTCCAAAGAGAAGGTGTAGACTTTCTCGGTTTCATTTTTGATACCAGAGTATTTAGAAACTGCCTTTTTCTCAACTTCAGTTGGGAAGTTTTTATCAGCATGGTAGTAGAAACCTTTCTGCACCCACCAGTTAACTTCTTCCTTGGCTAAGCCATCCAGACTATCCGTCCGATAACCATAACCTCCACTTTTTGCTGCCGCTCCTGTTGATGCAACAGTCCCCTGCTTTTCATCACTAATTCCATCAGCTGATTGTAAGGCCTTTAGGATTTGATCCTCTCCGTTACCTGCATCTCCACTAGTAGCAGTGGTGCCACCAGTCCTATGATCATAACGAGAAATAGTTACTGAGTTTGCTTTTACAGTGTGGTTTTTAGGTAGGGTAAACCAAAAAGTATTTGATAAGTAGTGGTGTGGACCCCGTCCTACTTTTCCCTTATTGATATCAATCTCCCATTTAAAACCAGTTTCTGTTTTCTTGACTATCCCGTGGATAAAATCTTTCGCTTCCGGAATACGAAACTCTTTTCCGTCCCAATATGCTCTTGAACGTTGCGAACCATAGACATAGGTTCCACGGGCATAAGGTGAACCTGCATGTCCATCTTCTAAAAAGTAGTTGATCCCATCTACATAAGCATTACTTGGCACAGCTATATAGCCTGAAGGAACTTCTTGTCTGCTTCCTCTTGAACGAGGTTGAATCGCTGTTGTCACCGGAGTGTTTAACGGTTGTTCATCCTGTTCTGTATCATCCTCATCATCGTCAAGTGGAATAGGGTCATAGTCAGACTGGCTGTCTTTGAGCACCCGAGGCTGAAGGACTCCAGTGCTGCTTGTTTTGGCTGCTATCGTGTCAGCAGATCCTGCCCTTTTCTCTCTCACCTGAGAACTTTCTTGAACAGACTCTGGCTGGCTAGAGTCTACTCCAGTAGTTTTAGGGGCAGCTACTGTCTGTCCTTGATTAGATCCTTCCGCTGACCTCCCTTGCCCTTTTATCTCCTTTGTGATCTTACCTTCAGCAAGTTGCTCAAGTACAACCTCCTTCGACTCTCCCTCATCCGACTCCTGCAGAGCCCCATCAGGGTTACCATCAAATCCAGCGACCACGTCATTAGTTGTAGCTGGAGTGACTGTCTCACTCGCTGCTACTGCACCGTTGGCAAAAAACATCAATGCGGCAACCGCAACACTGGCGGCACCAAAGTGGTACTTACGAATGGAGTAACGGAAGACCTTTTCTCTGTTAGACTTTCTAAAATCCATAACTCTTTCTCCTTAAAGATATGATTGAAGAGAACATGTCATTTTCCTCTTCAATTGACAATAATATTAAATAGCAACTTACGACTATTTACCCCACTGTACCTCCTATGAAGAGTATACAGTCTAGTAGCAATTATACCACCCCCCCCCGAATTTTGCAAGGAAAAACATTTAATTTTTTCTGTTTTTAGAGTATTTTATGGTAAATTGTTATCTTTCTATTTATATGTATTGGATTTTTTGATTAAACTGCAAAAAACGAGGACTATTGTATTTTTTTATTTATAAAATTTCGGGTATAAGTTTTACAAAAAAATCCAGTCTCAACAATGTCTCAGAATCACATTTGTACTAGTGTAGTTTCAGTTTACCATAACTATACTAGTACAATTTTTCATTGTCTTCACCTTCTAACTAGATATGGTGGAAAGGATTGGTCGATGCTTGGCTAGGTAAAATCTCTAGTTCCCAACCTTTTTCCTCTTTCCATTGAGTAAGGAGTGCTGCGATTTTTTCCACAAACAGCACTTCGATATAGTGACCTGGATCCAATGCCAGCAAGCCATCAGACAACATATCCTGGGCAGTGTGGTAGTAAATATCACCAGTGATATAGACATCCGCTCCTTTAGCTAAAGCATCCTTATAGAATGACTGCCCGCTTCCACCACAGATGGCCACTCTTGAAATAGGTTTCTGCAAGTCATTCTCTTGATAATGCACCATTCGAAGACTATCTAGGCCGAATACTTGCTTGACATACTGGGCAAAGTCCCCAAAGGTCTGAGTCAGAACATTCCCAATACGTCCAATTCCACGTTCAGGACCTGTCTCCTGAAGATAAGTTATCTCCTCGATTCCTAGCATCTGACAGAACCAGTCATTGAGACCATTTTCAACGATGTCAATATTGGTATGGCTGACATAAACTGCAATGTCATGCTTGATGAGATCAATGTAAATCTGATTTTGTGGACGGCTAGCTACCAAATCCTTGATGGGACGGAAAATCGGCGCGTGCTTGACGATAATCAAATCCACACCCTTTTCAATGGCCTCTGCTACCGTCTCTTCACGAATATCGAGAGCAACCATGACACTTTGTATCTCCTTGTCCAAAGTGCCAATTTGCAGACCACGACTGTCTCCCTCCATGGAAAATTCCTGAGGGCAAAAGGCTTCATATGCGTTAATTACTTCACTTGCTAGCATGGAGCACCTCCTTGATGGCTTGAATTTTATCTACTAAAACTTGACGCTCCTCTATATTTTTTTCTGGGATTTGTCCGAGGGCAAACTCTAGCTTAACAGCTTCTTTTTGCCATTTTTGGACAAAGACTGGGCTGACTTCTTTGGACAAGAAGGGGCCAAATCGAACATCACTGGCTGATAGTTTCATTTGTCCTGCTTCCACCACCAAAATCTCGTAAAACTTGCCAGCTTCTTCTAGAATGCTTTCTGCCACAATCTGAAAACCATTGTCTTGCAACCAAATGCGCAAGTCGTCTTCACGATTATTGGGCTGGAGAATCAAACGCTCTACGTTAGCTAACTTGTCCAAGCCTTCTTCTAAAATCCTAGCAATCAAACGGCCACCCATACCAGCAATGGTAATGACCGACACTTGGTCTGCCTCTTCAAAGGCTACCAAGCCATTGGCTAAACGAACCTGGATTTTCTCCTTTAGGCCGTGAGCCTCAACATTTTTAACCGCGGACTGGTAGGGACCTTCTACGACCTCACCTGCAATGGCACTTTCGATTTGTCCTCTCTCAACCAACTCAATAGGCAGATAAGCATGGTCACTTCCCACATCTAGCAAAATGGCTCCCTGTGGCACAAAGGAAGCCACCAATTCTAATCTCTTTGAAATCATCTTATCTCACTTTCCAAAACTCTATTACCTCTTATTATACCACATTTCAATCTTCAACTTTCCAGTAATATAAGCACCTCTGGCAAAAGAAGTTTCAATGTCCTAAGGTAATAGATGGATTCACTTGAAATATTTTTCAGAAATTTACAGAATTGTCAAAAAATGGGTAATTTATTCAAAAGAGTCTTTACTTTATAAAAAATGTACACTAAAATATATTTAGAAGATTAGAGGAGATAAAAGTTTCACTAAATTTTATATTTGAAGGTAGTATTTAGATAGGAAATTTAGTCAGACGAACCACGAATTTGCTCTATGCTTTCTAGAATTTATTATAAGGAGATTAATATGCATATTTTTCTTAAAAATCGAGCTTTTCGTCAGCTAACAGTGAATGAGTGGATTTCAAGTTTTGGAGATACTATTTTTTACTTAGCTTTTATCAATTATGTCTCTTCTTATACGTTTGCTCCCTTAGCTATATTTTTGATCAGTCTATCAGAAACCATTCCTCAGGTCTTGCAACTTTTTACTGGAGTTATAGCTGATTTTCAAAAAAATCGAATCAGCAAGTATATTTCTATCCTCTTTATCAAGATCCTCCTTTATTCTGGAGTGACTTTGCTCCTGACAAGTACCGACTTCTCTCTTTTCTGTTTTCTTTATTTGCAGTATGAACTTGATTTCAGATACGATTGGTTTTCTTGCAGGATACATGCTGACACCGATTTACATACGGCTAATAAACGATGATATGACGGAGCTATGAGTTTTAAGCAGTACACGAGTTCCATTGTACGTTTGATAGGTAATCTCAGCGGAGGAGTATTTTTAGGACTGTTTAGCATTTCTACTCTAGCTTTTGTAAATGTTTTAACCTTTTTATTTGCCTTTCTAGGAAGTCTACTTATCCGAAACCGCTTGAAAAAAGAGGAAGAAAAAATCGAAGTTCCTCCTTATGTAGGAATGAGTAGCTTTTTCCAGCATTTGAAAGAGTCAATGAAATTATTGATGACTATGGAAGATGTCATGGTCTTGCTTTGGATTTTGTCCATTAGTCAAGCTGTTTTGATGATGGTAGAGCCTGTCAGTGCGATTCTACTGATTCACTATCCTTTTATGGGTTTGTCAACAGGGCAAAGTCTGGCAATTTTGATAATGATAAGCCTTCTTCATGTTATTTTAGGTGGACTTCTGAGTGGATTTCTATCTAAAAAAATTTCTATTCGCCTGAATATTTATTGGAGTCTATTGATGGAGTCTCTCATTGTTATAGGTTTTCTACGTGGAAGTTTTTTACTTATTTTACTAGGAAGTGCAGGTGATGCTTTCTCGGCAGGAGTATTGAGTCCTCGCTTGCAAGCCATGATTTTTGGAATCATTCCTGAGGAGTTAATGGAATCAGTTCAATCCTCCATCAATGTTATCAACTTGCTTATCCCAGCTGTCCTATCCCTTGCTCTCGTATTTCTTGCAACAAGTGTTGGTCTTGACGTTGTTGCCTTTGCTCTTATAATTTTACTACTTATAGCAGCCTATCTAGTTCACCAGATGAAAAACTTACCAAACCAAGAAGAAATTTAGCTAGAATGTTATAGATAGGTCAGTTTTCACTTGATAGTTTCTGTGGAATCGTAAGCTCCTTGTAATTGATTGTCGATATTACATACAACTATCTGACAACTGCAAATGTTTCCAATCCCTATCAAGATGCAATTTATATAAGATAAGTCTATTCTTTTCCTATAAAATCTGATAAGATAGAGGAAAGAATAATTAGAATAGAGGTTACTTCAATGGCGGTTCCCGATAGACTCCCTGCTCGTATGAGAATGGATGGACGAACTATTTTCCAACAGATAAAAAACTATTTTGATACTGAAAATAAAGAATATTTTAAGCACCCCAATACCTATGATGGTATTTCCATGCATCTGGAACCCAACATCCTGACCAGTATGGAGCACTTCGATTTGACTGGCTTTCATTGCGAATGTAAGGATTTCCAAAATCAGGGAGTCTGTAAACACTGGGTTGCCATGGATCTCTACTTTCGTAGCCTCCCCCAAGCTATTCAAGAACGCATTGGTAAAGCGAGTCATAAACCAAGTTTTGCCAGCCAACTGATTCCTACCTTGCCATCTGATGAACTCCAAGACGAACTGGTAGAAGAAAAAGCGGTGGCGCCTTCACTTTCCCTTCATGGACAAGTCGAAATCCGAAATCATAGCCTAGCATGGACCTTAAAACTACAGGTAGAACAGGCTTCTCGTGCCTATGTTATCAAGGATATAGCTCACTTCATTTTTCTCATTTTCCAAGAGGAAGATTACTTTGTTTCACAGAAAATCGGGACAATCAGATTATCCTTAGATCAGTTTAATCAAGCATCCCAAAACCTACTCCTCTATATCAAAAAATATTTCATCGATAGAAATGAACATTCTTATTTCAACTTCAGTTATGGCATTAGCCCTAGAGATTGCGGACGCTATTTAGAGACTCCTGTTAGCTATTTAAACGACCTCGTCCCACTTTTTCAAGCTTTGGATGTCTTCCAATATGTAACCTCAAAAGCCGAATACCCTCTTATATTCTTAGATGATAGTCCCTTTATCCCGGAAGAGGAAATTTTTAAGGTTGTCAAGTCTAATAACCATTATGAAATCATCAATACAGCTTATTTTGGTTTCATTATTCAAGAAAAACTTTGGATTCGACACAATCACTTCCACATCATCAAAGAAGAACACCGTTACTTTTTGGATAAATTAGCTACTTGGATCTATCATTATCAAGAAAGTTCTCCTCTTATCTTTTCACAGGAAAATAAGGCTGAACTTATGCAAATCTGTAATATCATCTCAAACTATGTTCCTATCAGTCTTCCAGATGAATTACAAATCCATGACTTTATCCCCACCTTTGCCTTCTCCAAAACTAGAAATGAAATTGCCCTTAATATGGTGTGGTCCTTTGGAGAAAAACAAGTCCATTCTAAACAAGATTTCCTAACCCTCCCCTATACTTACCAAGCTAGCAAAGCTAGAAAAATCTATCATCAACTGCTTTCTGCTGGTTTCAAAGAGGAATTTCATAGTCTTTCCAAAATCAAAATCGTTGATTTCTTCCTAAAAGAACTCCCCCGTTTTCGTACTCTGGGTCAAGTTCAACTAGATGAATCGCTTGAAAAACTCTTAGTAGAAGATCCTGCTGTCATTGACATTTTTGACGACGAAGGCTTCCTTTCAGTTCAGTTTGATTTTTCTATGATTTCAGAAGATGAGGTTGAAAAAGCTATCCAAGCTTTATGGAATCAAGAAAGCCACTACCAAACCAAGCAAGGAAAGGTTCTAGTCTTTGACGATGAAAGTCTCAAGGTTGCCCAAAGCCTCCAAGATCTTCGCGCTAAATTTTCAGACGGAAAAATCAAGATGCACAAATCTCGTGCCTTTAGTCTTTCTGAAACCTTCAAAGACAATGAACATGTCAATTTTTCTCGTGATTTCAAAAAGATGGCTTATGACCTGACCCACCCTGAAGAATTTGATATCAAGCCTTATGAAGTCAAGGCCAAACTCCGCTCCTATCAAAAAGAAGGAGTCAAGTGGCTGAGTATGCTGGATCATTATCATTTCGGAGGAATCCTGGCGGACGACATGGGGTTAGGGAAAACCTTGCAAACCATCACTCTTCTGGAAGCCAACCTTAAACCAGACCAGAAAGCTCTTATCCTAGCTCCAGCCAGCCTTCTTTACAATTGGAAGGAAGAATTCCGAAAATTTGTACCTCACAAACAGGTTGAAGTAGTCTATAGTAGCAAAACTGAGCGTATCAAACAAATTGAAAAATCTGCTACTATCACTATTACAAGCTACCCATCTTTTCGTTCTGACCTTGAACACTATCAAAAGCAGTCTTACGACTACCTCATCCTAGATGAAGCACAGATGATAAAAAATAGTCAGACCAAAACAGCACAAGCTTTAAGAGAATTTGATGTCAAAACCTGCTATGCCCTATCTGGAACTCCTATTGAAAACCGTCTCGAAGAGATTTGGTCTATTTTCCAGATAGTATTACCAGGTCTCCTACCAAGTAAAAAGGAATTTTCAAAATTGTCACCTCAACTCGTTGCTAAACTGATTCAACCTTTTGTCCTGCGTAGGAAAAAAGACGAAGTTCTGACAGAATTACCTGAACTGAGCGAGCACCTCTACAGCAATGAACTCAGCAGTTCACAAAAAACGCTCTATCTAGCTCAACTTCGACGCATGCAAGAAATGGTTTCAGGAGCCAGCGCTGATGAGATTAAACGTCATAAAATTGAAATCTTAGCAGGACTAACCCGACTTAGACAAATCTGTAATACCCCTGCTCTCTTTTTAGAAGACTACAAAGGGGATAGTGGAAAAATGGACAGCTTATTCGAGCTCCTAGACACCATTCGTGAAAAAGGGTCACGACCACTTATCTTTTCACAATTCACCTCTATGCTTGATCTCATTGAGCAAGAACTAGAGAAAAAAGAAATGTCTCACTTTAAAATAACAGGACAAACACCTTCAGATAAACGTCAAGAAATGGTCAATCTCTTCAATCAAGGGGAAAAAGACTGCTTCCTCATTTCCCTAAAAGCAGGTGGAACAGGACTAAATCTAACAGGAGCTGATACCGTCATCCTCTGTGACCTCTGGTGGAATCCAGCAGTCGAGATGCAAGCCATCGGTCGAAGCCACCGCCTTGGCCAGACCAAACAAGTCGATGTCTATCGCCTTATCACACTTGGTACCATAGAGGAAAAAATCCAAGAACTCCAAGAAAGTAAAAAAGAACTCTTCAACACCGTTCTTGAAGGACAAGAAAGCAGAAGCAATTTGAGCGTTGATGATATTAAAGAAATCTTGGGTGTTGAATAAACGAAAAAGAACTAGAGTAACCACACTTAGTGGATTTATCTAGTTCTTTTGTAAGCGCGTCATAACAAGGTATCTATCATTCATGGAGCTCCTCCTGTATACTATTAGTAAAGTAAAACTATTGGAGGATATTTTAATGCCACAACCTATTGTTCCTGTAGAGATTCCACAATCTCGTCGTTTTGATTCTAAAAAGAGAAATGATATTCTGCTTAAAATTCGTATTGGCAAGCTTGAACTAAGTTTTTTCAATCTCTCAATCTCGAAATGATAGAAGAGCTTTTGGATAAGGTGTTGCTCTATGACAATTCATCTATCTAGCCTAGGGCAGGTCTATCTCGTGTGTGGGAAAACGGATATGA
>NZ_VMMQ01000073.1:0-4066 GCF_013277295.1 Streptococcus sp. 477 | reverse complement strand
TTTTACCTTAATTCGTTTATTGTTGTAGTAATCAATATAGTCTACAATAGCTTGTTCCAATTGCTTAAGCGACTGAAACGACTTCTCATAACCGTAAAACATTTCCGATTTCAGAATCCCAAAGAAGGACTCCATCATACCGTTGTCTGGGCTGTTGCCCTTGCGTGACATGGATGCTTGAATTCCCTTACTCTCTAGGAACCGATGATAAGAATCGTGTTGATATTGCCAGCCTTGGTCACTATGGAGAATCGTATTCTCGTAGTGCTTCTCTGTGAATGCCTGTTCCAACATTGTTTGTACTTGTTCTAAGTTGGGTGAAGTTGAAAGATTATAGGCGATAATTTCACTATTAAAGCCATCTAAAACTGGTGATAAGTAAAGCTTTTGAGTACTTGCTGGAATGGCAAATTCTGTCACATCTGTGTAGCACTTTTCCATTGTTTTAGAGCCTTCAAATTGACGTTGAATGAGATTCTCTGCTTTCTTACCAACGTCTCCTTTATGAGAAGAATATTTTCGTTTCTGTCGCATTTTAGCTTGTAAATTGAGTACTTTCATCAAGCCTTGAACTCTTTTATGATTTACTAGATAACCACGATTTCTTAGTTCTAAATAAATCCGACGATAACCATAATTTCCCTTGTGTTCGATAAAGATGGATTGAATTTCAGCTTTAAGCTCTTGGTCCTTATCTGGTTTATCTAGCTGTTTCAAGTGATAGTAGTAGGTCAAACGAGCTAGTTTAATGGCTTTTAAAAGAAGATCTAACGAAAACTCAGTCATTAATTCTTGAACAATTTCTGTCTTTCTTCTTTCTCTTTTTCCTCCTTCAATCGGAGTTCTCTTAACTTTTTTAGGATAGCATTCTCCGCTCTCAGGTACTCATTTTCTGCTTGAAGACGTTCTAATTCTGTTCTCTCTTCAGGTCTCTTTTTTGGCTTACGTCCCATTTTAGGTACTCTCCCTCTTATTTTCTCAACAATAGTATACCCGTTTTTCTTGTATTGTGCTAGTCAATTAAGAAGTATCGTACGACTTGGGAGGCCGTATTCAAGAGAAACTCTATCTTTAGTCCAGCCTTCATGTATGACTTTATCAATCATTTCTTGTTTTAAATCAGGAGAATAGTAACGATTTTTTCCTTTTTTGACGAACTCTATTCCGTAACGATCAATCAATTTAATCATGTACCTAATATTAGAATTGTTTATCCCAAATTTATTTGAAAGCTTCTCTAAGCTATATCCTTGTTTTCTAAGTTCATAGATCTGAACTTTATCATCATGAGTTAATTTCATAATAAAAACACCCCAAAAGTTAGATTTTTTCTGTCTAACTTTTGGGGTGCAGTACATCAACACCTGATACTATGCGTTTTTCTGATTTTTAGGACTTTTGACTCAGTCTCTTTTTATTTTATTTCACATGTTTTGCAAGTTCTTCTTGCGCTTTTTTATTGGATTCTGCTTTTTCTTTCATCCATTTTTCTTGAGCTTTTTGGTATTCATCTGCAGTAACTGCCTTGTCTTGAATTTCAAGGTATTTATACAAGACTGGGTCGCTTGTACCTTTATTTCCTGACAATGCAAATGGTATTGTAAATGGTACCATCTTAGACAAGATTGGACGCCCTGTACGAGATGTAGTTGGAATAATCAAAGCACTATCTGTCAGCCAAGCTTGGGCTGAAGCGTATTTATCATAGCGTTTAGCAACATCTGTAGCCTCATCACCAGCTTCAGTAACCAATTTTTCGTAGTCATATAGACCTACTTTTTTAGCAGCTACATTATCTTCCCCTGAGTCAAATCCTAAATATGTTTTAGTACTTTCTCCTACAGAAGGTTTGATAATATCAAGGTAGGTTGATGGATCGGCAAAATCAGGACCCCAACCGACATTATCTGATAAATCCCAGTCTTCGCCAGCAGCATTTTCAGCAAATAAAGTTACATTAAGCAATTCATCTTTTTGCAATTGTTGGATATCAATAACGACATTATCAGTTCCTAAAGTTGCTTCCAAGGATTGTTTCATAGATTGGACACGTTGAACTTTTGTCGTTGCTGTCTGGTCAACAGGCATATCTAGGTGAATTGGGAAAGTCACACCTTCTGCTTGTAAAGCGGACTTAGCCTTGGCAAATTCAGCCTTGGCTTTTTCTGGATTGTAGAGACCATCTTGTGAATCGGCCAGATTAACATCCTTCCATTCATCCCCATAGGTTACTAATTTTTCTTTGACCATATCGCCAAAGTTTTTCCCATCTGCTTGAACAAATGTTGGTGGCACAAAGAGATTGCGCAAGATTTTGCTTGCTCCAGTTTCTCCATTCAACTGAGCGGCATAGGCTGTACGGTCAAATCCAAAGGCAATAGCCTGACGGAAATCCTTATTTAAGAGAGCCTTTTTAGTAGATGTCTTTTGTTCTTCGCTAGTCTTAGATGTGTATTTATAAGATTGACGGTCAATATTTGTCCCTACTAGATAAGTCGTAGAGTCTTGTTGAGTATAGACGATATTGTCTTTCATACTCTTCTCAAGCTCTGCGAAACTTGCACTTGTTGGATAAAGACGAGCTGCTGTAAGGCTACCATCTTTAAAGTTTTCTGCTGGTTTGCTGGTATCTTGCCCATCCCAGAATGACAATTTAACTTTGTCAATATGCACATTGTCCTTATCCCAATAGTTCGGATTTTTCGCAAATTCAACGGAAGATTTGGTCACAATGGATTTCAACAAATAAGGACCGTTATACAAGAGACTACTTGGATCCGTAGCTTTGGCAAAATCATCCCCTTTTGAATTCAAAAACTCTTCATTAACTGGCGCAAGCACACCCATTGTTGTTTTGGAATTCCAAAAACTTTCAGGTTTGTTCAAGGTGTATTGGATTGTTTGGTCGTCAAGGGCTTTAATCCCGACTTGAGTGAAGTCTGTGATTTCACCTTTGGCATAGGCATCCAGACCTTTGATTGAATCCTGTACCAAGTAAAGAGCATCCGCTTTCTTATCTGTTGCATATTTAAGACCTGTCACAAAGTCCTGAGCCTTAACAGGAGCATACTCTTCTCCCTCAGATGTATACCACTTGGCATCCTGACGAATCTTATAAGTATAAGTCAAGCCATCCTTAGAAACTGACCAGTCTTCTGCCAATGAAGGAACAAGGTTCCCGTATTTATCATTTTCAAGCAATCCATCAATCACATTACTAGTAATCTCAGAAGTTGCTGCCTTACCAGTTGTCAAATAGTTGAGATTATCTGGATGTGTCTCGTAGGTAAATGCAAAGGTTTTTTCACCTTGAGCACCTGAACCCCCAGAACAAGCAGCTAAAACACCAACTGCTAATAAGGTTACTCCCGCAAGAGCCAATACTTTTCTTGTTTTCATAGTATTCTCCTTTGTTTTTTATTCATTATAGACTCTTTTTCAAGTCCTGTCAATAGAATTTTCTGAATTTTAAGAGTTATTTGTTATATTTGATATATTCTGAAAAATAAAATTGTTCATTTATGCCAAAAAAGCATTCTAGTCCATCTCCGATTAACGATGGACGTTATCACCTCCTTCTCCAGTCCTTGTATAACATCTTGAAGTTGATTCATGACATCTTCCAAAGTTCGAAAGGCTTTATTCTTAAATCCACGTTTACGAATCTCTTTCCACACTTGTTCAATGGGGTTCATCTCTGGTGTGTATGGAGGAATAAAGGTAAAGCCAATATTAGTCGGAATCTTTAAGGTACTTGATTTATGCCATATGGCATTGTCCATAACGAGTAAAAGATAATCATCTGGATAAGCTTGTGAAAGCTCTTCTAAAAAGGCGTTCATCCACTCAGTATGACATCCACCAGCGATTAAGAAAAATGATTCGCCTGTATGGGCATCAACAGCTCCGTAACAATAGCGAAATTCTCGTATATAGTGACTATGGACATGTGGACCTACTCCCATTGGAGCCCAACAAGATCCCAGTTTACTGATTCTACCGAAACCAGCCTCATCTTGGTACATCAAGCGAACCTTACGAAAATGCCTACTGGTTTTAAAGCGCT
>NZ_VMMQ01000072.1:0-28729 GCF_013277295.1 Streptococcus sp. 477 | reverse complement strand
GAAAGAGGAACTGGACAAGGATATCTGAATCCGAATAACGACAGTAGCGGCGTTGGTCATTCGTTACTAAATACTTAGAAATCCGCTCTTTTAGTTTCAACTGGGAAAAAAGTTCCTGAAAAAAGATAAGACCACCATACTGGGTGAAATGACCTCCATCGAAAGATAGTTGGTAAAAAGACTTGTTTTGGAAGTGATGATTTGGTAAACTGTTCATGTGAGTTTCCTTTCTTTTTGTGTTTTTTTCTACACTTATACCATAAAGGTGAAACTCTTTTTTGTCTAGTAAAAAACACCCATTGGGTGAAAAAAGAAACCATCCAGGATCTAAGCTAAGGCAAGGATTCTGGAGGGTTTTTAGATTAGGGGTGAATAATTGGGGTTTAACTTACTATTCACTCAAATCATATTCATACTCAATTTGGCTGATATCACCAGCTGCGAAGGCTTCACGCGCTTGAACAAGCGCTTTTGGACGAAGGAAGGAACCAACATGATCTACTCGGAAAGGTGCGTGTGTATGTGTCATCTTTTTCTCCAATTCTATTTCTAAGGTAAAATTGCTAAAGCACGAACAGGCGAACCAGTCGCTTGATTCCAGTTAGGGAAACTGATACTAATCAGGGCACTTGTAGCAGGCACTTGATTTAGGTTGGCTAATACTTCTACCTGATAAATATCCTGCTCCAAGAGATAGTATTCATTGAGAAGCCCATGCTCAGCAGCAGGAATGCCTGCATCAGTGTCAAAAGTCTCATGACCGACGGCCTTGACCTGACGTTCATGAATCAAAAATTCTAAGGCTTCTCGGCTCCATCCAGGACTCTGTTGCACCCCATTTTCATCAAGATTACGCATAGCATCTTGATCAGGCCAACGTTTGGACCAGTCTGTCCGAAAAGCTACAAAAGACTCTGGCAGGATTTGTCCATGTTCCGCTTCAAAGTCCAAGATATCTTGCTTCGTCAAAATATAGTTTGGATTTTCAGCTACTGCTGCCGACTTATCGATAACAAAAAGAGGCAAAAGCAAGTCCTTGAGGTCAATCTCCTCCAACCAACGACCACCTTCAACAAAGTGAATCGGAGCATCAATGTGGGTACCGTACTGACCAACCACAGAAAACTGTTGCACATGGAATCCATCCTTCAAAGTGAATAAATCCTTCTTTTCCAAGGCTGGAAGAGCTGGGAAATGCGGGCTATTTTCATCAATACGATGGCTTAGATTGACCCATTTCTTTGATTTTAACGTTTCATAAAGCGATAATAAATCAGACATGACAGAACCTCCTTGATAGAAACATAGTTTCAAACTATATCAGTTGTAATAGATGCTTCTATTATACCAGCAAAGGATTCCCTAAACAAGCATTTATCGATTATATCGCATTACTCTTTTCTTGAGGTATATATAGTTTTAAACTATACCTTTCGACTGCCACACTATTTGTTACCTATGTTTAAAAATAAAGTTGACAATCTGTCAAAATCCATTATAATAATTACCATAAAAACAAAAAGAGGTTGACAATCTTGAAAAAATCATACACCTTAGTTCTTCCAGCTATCGGGGCTGCCTTGATTGCTGTGCTGGCTCAGATTACCCTTCCCCTTGGTCCTGTTCCCTTCACATTGCAAAATTTAGCGATTGGGCTAATTGCTACTATCTTTCGTCCTCGTGAAGCTCTTCTATCTGTAGGCCTCTACCTCCTTTTGGGTGGAATCGGTCTTCCTGTCTTTGCTGGGGGAAGTGCTGGTTTTCATGTCCTGGTCGGACCAAGTGCAGGCTACCTCTGGTTTGATTTGCTTTATGCCGGAGTGACCGCCTATCTGACCCATCCCAAAACCAGTCCCCCTAAAATTTTTCTGGCCAATCTACTAGGAGATAGTCTTGTTTTTGTCGGTGGCATCCTGGGACTACATCTCTTATCGGGTATGCCTCTAGCACAAGCTACTACAGTCGGTGTCCTACCATTTATACTCCCTGACCTTGGAAAACTAGTAACCATCACCCTACTTAGCCAACCTATTTTTAGAAGTTTGAAAGGACAAGGCTATTTTCAACAATAATAAAAAGAGGCTGGAACAAAATTCCGACCCCAAATATAAAAAAACGAACAAAACTATTTTTCTGGTAATCAGAATTTTGTTTTGTTCGCTTTTTTATTCAATTATAGATTTGAATAGCTTAATAGTTAAGGTTTTAAAAATTGAAATCTTTTTATACACGATTGTTTAAAAAGTTATCGCTACATCATTTTCAGTAACATGATAACTAAGCTCCTTAACATTGATATCAGCCATTGCCCTCATCCAGGAAATTGCGGATGAAGTTTGGGGCTAATACTCTTCGAAAATCTCTTTAAACTTTGTCAGCGTCGCCTTGCCGTACGCCAGTACTGCCTTCGGCTATCTTCCTTGTTTGCTTTTTGATTTTCATTAAGTATTACGTACCATCTCTCTAACATACCTAGTGAAAAGAGAAGCAGATAGAAATTGTGAACTGACTGAAAATAAATTGAGTTCATAGATTCCCCAAATCTCGGTAGAAAACAAATAATCATGAAGGACTTTCCCTTCCTCTGCCGTTAACTCTACCGTATCATCCATGCTCTTCATATAAGACTTAATCATAATGGCATTTAAAATATGTTTCTGTTTGTTTTGAGAATGGACATGCTTTTGATACTCCTTGCGATACAAGTCCTCAAGAGGAGCTATATTCTTTGGATCCAAGACATCTATGATTTCTTTTCTCAACTCAGAATCTGTATCATACTGAAAACCTCTCGCCAGAAAGAGAATTTCCTCTACACTGGCAGATATATTTCCCAAGGCAAATAGAAACTTTTCCACCGAAAGCTCACTCTGACCTGTTTCAAAGCGGGACAACATAGACGGCGAAAATTGTCCCCCGGTTGCTTGTCTCAGTGAGATATTTCTTGACTCTCGTAATTGTCTAAAGACTTTTCCAATCTGCTCCATAGACTTCCCCTTGATTCCGTATTTTCTTCATTTTATCATATTTTTCAGAAAATTCATCAAAAGCTTGCCAAATTGTCAGAGTTATGAGAAAATAGGGGATATTTATCATGTGGAGGGACTGTAATGAGAGAGGATATCAAAATCAATGACCGTGCTTTGGCCTTGCAAGATCAAATTATCGAAAAACTAGAGAAGGTTTTTGATACAGATGTGGAATTGGATGTTTACAATCTAGGGCTGATCTATGAAATCAATCTGGACGAAACAGGTCTCTGCAAGATTGTCATGACCTTCACTGACACCGCCTGTGATTGTGCCGAAAGCCTGCCTATTGAAATCGTTGCAGGTCTGAAACAAATCGAGGGGATCGAAGATGTCAAGGTTGAAGTTACCTGGTCGCCTGCTTGGAAAATCACACGAATCAGTCGCTATGGCCGTATTGCCCTTGGACTACCACCTCGTTAATCAGACCAATCACTTTTAAAGATGAAAAAAGCAAGCCGAAAATGGCTTGCTTTTTGATACTCAATGAAAATCAAAGAGCAAACTAGGAAACTAGCCGCAGGTTGCTCAAAACACTGTTTTGAGGTTGTGGATAGAACTGACGAAGTCAGCTCAAAACACTGTTTTGAGGTTGTGGATAGAACTGACGAAGTCAGTAACCATACCTACGGCAAGGCGACGCTGACGTGGTTTGAAGAGATTTTCGAAGAGTATGAGTTTATTTTTTACCTGACTTGTCCATATTCCAGAAGTCTGTCACGGCTCCGCGTGAAGCAGATGATACGATGTGGGCATATTTACCGAGGACACCACGGCTATAAAGTGGTGGCAAGGTTGTTTCTGCCTTGCGTTTTTCAAGTTCTTCTTCGGATACGGCCATGGAAATTTCTTTGGTATCTTGGTCAACCGTAACGATATCGCCTGTACGAAGATAGGCAATTGGTCCACCATCCTGAGCTTCAGGAGCGATATGTCCAACAACCAGACCATAAGTACCACCAGAGAAACGTCCATCCGTCAAGAGGGCCACCTTGTCTCCTTGACCTTTACCAACGATCATTGAAGAAAGGGACAGCATCTCAGGCATACCAGGACCACCCTTAGGTCCAACGAAACGAACAACGACTACATCGCCATCAACGATTTCATCTGTCAAAACAGCCTGAATGGCATCTTCTTCTGAGTCAAAGACCTTAGCTGGCCCAACGTGACGACGCACTTTAACACCTGATACCTTGGCAACTGCACCGTCAGGAGCAAGGTTTCCGTTCAAGATGATAAGCGGACCGTCCGCACGTTTTGGATTTTCAAGTGGCATGATAACTTTTTGACCTGGTGTGAGGTCTGCAAAGTCAGCCAAGTTCTCAGCAACTGTCTTACCAGTACATGTGATGCGATCTCCATGAAGGAATCCATTTGCCAACAAGTACTTCATAACCGCAGGGACACCACCGACTTCGTAGAGGTCTTGGAAGACATACTGACCAGATGGTTTCAAGTCGGCCAAGTGAGGCACACGCTCTTGGATCGTATTGAAGTCCTCAAGTGACAAGTCAACATTGGCAGCATGGGCAATGGCAAGCAAGTGAAGAGTGGCGTTTGTAGAACCACCGAGAGCCATCGTCACAGTGATGGCATCTTCAAAGGCTTCACGAGTCAAGATATCTGATGGTTTGAGACCAAGCTCCAACATCTTAACAACAGCACGTCCTGCTGCTTCGATATCTTCTTTCTTATCAGCTGATTCAGCTGGGTGAGATGAAGAACCTGGCAAACTCATACCCAAAACTTCGATAGCAGTCGCCATGGTATTAGCAGTATACATACCACCACAGCCACCAGGGCCAGGGCAGGCATTACATTCAAGACGTTTCACGTCCTCAGCTGTCATGTCACCGTGGTTCCATTTTCCGATACCCTCAAAGACAGAAACCAAGTCAATGTCTTTGCCATCAAGATTTCCCGGTGCAATCGTTCCACCATAGGCAAAGACTGCAGGGATATCCATATTGGCAATGGCAATCATAGATCCAGGCATGTTCTTGTCACAGCCACCGATAGCGACGAAGGCATCCACGTTGTGACCACTCATAGCCGCCTCGATGGAGTCCGCGATGATGTCACGAGATGTTAGAGAGAAACGCATACCAGGCGTTCCCATAGCGATCCCGTCTGCTACGGTAATAGTTCCAAACTGTACAGGCCAAGCGCCTGCAGATTTGACACCTTCTTTAGCCAGTTTCCCGAAATCATGCAAGTGAATGTTACATGGTGTATTTTCCGCCCAAGTCGAAATCACTCCCACAATCGGTGTTTCAAAGTCCTTATCTGTCATACCAGTCGCACGAAGCATAGCACGGTTTGGTGATTTTACCATACTGTCATAAATGCTACTGCGGTGACGTTTATCTAATTCAGTCATTTGTTCCCTCCCATTTCAGTTTTTACTATTATAGCACATTTTAAAAGCAATGAACAGAAGAAAATTCTATATACATATGAAATATTTAAAACTAAAAACAACAAAGCGGATTAGGGCACTTTCTGATGACCAGAATATGCTTTTTAATCCGCTTTCTTTAAATAACGTACTGTAATTGTTACAAAAATTCTTTCAGAACAGTGTATTCAACATCTATCTTGCATTATAAATTTCTAGAACTTTCTCTTTTATATTCGATTCACTCAAACCATACTCATTAAGAAGATAATCCACTTTCCCTACTTGACCGAATCTTTCTTGAACACCCATCCGATGAATTTTTGTTATTCCATCATCAGAGAATAATTCACATAAAGCACTGCCAATTCCACCTATCTGATTGTGGTTTTCTACAGTAAATATAGTTTTTCCACTTAACATTGTTTTTATCTGTTCTGGTATCGGTTTGATTCTAAATAAATCTATCACACCTACTGAATAACCTAATTTAGACAGTTCATCTGCAACTCGAATACTTGGAGCAACCATTATGCCAGAAGCAACGATTACAAGATCTTCCCCGTGTCTTAACTCAATGTAGCCTTTAGAAAAATCTTCTCCACCTTGATAGACAGCCTCTGGAGCTTTTCGAATTGTTCGAATATATTTTAGTCCTTTTAATTCTAATGTCTGGTTCAAGATTTCACGAAATTGGATATCATCAGTTGCTTCGAAAATGATCGATTTAGGAATTAAACGTAACAATCCAATTTCTTCAAATGGCATATGTGTCCCACCATTCATTTCCGCAGTTACTCCTGCATCTGATCCAATAACAGTGGCATCCAATTGTGCGTATCCAAGAGAAATAAATAATTGATCAAATACTCTTCGTGAAGCAAAAGGGCCAAATGTATGAAGATAAGGTCTAAACCCCTGAATAGACAAGCCTGCTGCAAGGCCGACCATTTCTGCTTCCATAATCCCAACATTCACATAACGGTCTCCAAAGTCCTTTTCAAGATTATGAGTAGCCATCGAACTTGACAAATCGGCTTCTAAGACTACTATATCAGAATCACTTTGATTAGCCTCTAAAAGGAAGTCTCTATATACATGCCGTAATTCTTTCGTGCTTCTCATCATTCTGTTTCCTCCAATTCCTGACTTAATCTTTCTACAACTGAAGTTAACATTTGTTTCTCCTCTACAGTAGGGCGAAGATGATGATTGGATTTCATTTCTTCCAGCTCTTGAACCCCTTGACCTTTAATAGTATCTAATACAATGCACTTAGGTGATGAATTATTTGACTGTTTTAATTGGACAATCCCTTCATAAATTTCTCTAATATCTGAACCCTTGACCCTAATGGATTCAAATCCAAATGCTGAAAATTTTTCTACGAAGTCACCTGGATTACAAATATCCTTTGTAAAACCATCTAATTGTTTTTTGTTATCATCAACAAATACAATTAAGTTGGATAACTGTTGCTGAGAAGCAAACTGTATAGCCTCCCAACATTGTCCCTCATTTAACTCACCATCTCCAACAATAGCATAGGTATAAAAGGGACTTTTTCTTATTCTCTGACCATATGCAAGTCCGGTTGCAACACTAATTCCCTGTCCTAAAGAGCCAGTTGTCATATCTATGCCCGGCGTTAGATTTCTATCAGGATGAGACGGTAATTTGGTTCCATTTGTATTTAAAGAATATAAGAATTCTTTGTCAAAGAAACCATTCAAATAGAGTGTACTGTATAGAGCTGGTCCTACGTGACCTTTTGATAATATGAAATAATCTCTATCTCGTGCTGCAAATATTTCTGGAGTCATTGGCATTATTTCACCATAAAGCACTGCTAGAACTTCTACGATAGACAGACTTCCTCCGTAATGTCCGAATCCAAGATGATTCAATGTTCTAAGAGTATTTAATCGGATGTTAGTCGCAAATTTTCTTAACTCATCTTCTCTATTTTCACTTAAAATCATCCCTTACTCCTCCTTTGCAGATGGCTTTTTAATAAAGGATACTCCAAACATAACTGCTAGAATAAGAACAAGACCAATCACAATGCCTGCTTGTGAACCAAATTGATTTAACATTCCTAAAATAATTCCTGATAGACCAAAATCTGCATCTGAGAAAGTTGATCCTTGGAAACCAAGTCCTCCCAAAACTGGCATTAAAAAGACTGGAAGAAAACTGATTAAAATACCTTGTAAAAATGCTCCAATAATGGCTCCACGAACACCACCAGATGCATTCCCAATGACACCTGCAGTCGCTCCACAGAAGAAATGAGGTACAACGCCTGGTAAGATAACAACCGTTCCTGAAGCAATCATAATTGCCATACTTACTAAACCACCAACAAAACTAGAGATAAATCCAATTAGAACTGCATTGGGTGCATAAGTATAAACAATCGGACAATCCAAAGCAGGTTTTGAATTAGGTACAAGACGCTCTGAAATACCTTTAAAGGCTGGAACAATTTCACCCAAAATAAGGCGAACACCTGCTAAAATAACAAATACACCTGCTGCAAATTGACCTGCTAATTGTAAAGCATAAACTAGACCACTTGTACCACTACTGATTTCTTTTTCTATATATTCTGACCCTGCAAAGATAGCTACAATAATGTAAATAACTGCCATGGATAAAGTAATACTAACAGTACTATCACGTAAAAAAGCTAAACTCTTTGGAAACTTAATGTCCTCTGTTGATTTTGATTTGTCACCGATAAGGCTACCAGTAAAACCACTCAACCAATATCCCAAAGAACTGAAATGACCTAAAGCCACCTTGTCATTTCTAGTTAATTGAACCATATATTTTTGCACAAATGCTGGGGAAATACTCATAATAATACCGAGTGCTAATCCTCCTAGTAAGATAAGAGGCAAACTTGTAAAGCCAGCAACTGATAAAATGACTGCAATCATACACGCCATATATAGAGTGTGGTGCCCTGTTAAAAAGATATATTTGAATCGAGTAAAACGAGCAATTAAGATATTGAATACCATACCTGCAAACATAATCATTGCAGTAGCTGAGCCATATGTTGTTAAAGCTACAGCTACAATTGCTTCATTATTCGGCACAACGCCAGATAAATGAAAAGCATGCTCAAACATGGTACCAAATGGATTCAAAGAATTTTGTACAATTCCTGCACCACCAGATACAACTAAGAAACCAACAAAGGTCTTAATTCCACCTTTAATAATATCAGGTAATTTCTTCTTCTGAAGAACTAATCCTAAAATTGCAATTAAAGCTACTAAAATAGCTGGTGTACTAACAATATCCAATATGAACTTCATCATGACGCTAGCCTCCTATATAAGTCCTTTTTCTTCACAAATTTTAGTAATTAATTCTCGTAGTTCATCCATATCAATAATACTATTTAAGATACGAACATCTCCAAGATGACTAGCTGAATCAGCTAGATCACGACCAACAATCCAAATATCAGCTACATTTGGATCTGCTCCACCTAAATCATAATGTTCAACTTCTACATCCGAAACATTCAAATCACTCAATACAGATTCAATATTCATCTGTACCATAAAACTTGAACCTAATCCTGAACCACAAGCTGTACCAATTTTTAACATTATCTAATCCTCCTGTTTAATTATCATTTTAATGTCATCATAGTTTTTTGATGATATTAAAGTTTGAACATGATTTTTATCTCTTAAAATTGTTGTTAAATGTGACAAAGCCTTTAAATGACTCTCATTATCAATGGCTGCAATACAAATCAACAATCTTACCTCTTGTTCTGGATTATCCAATAAATAAATCGGTTCTTCCAAAACTAACATTGACATTCCTATTTCATTCACACCTTCATCTGGCCGAGCGTGAGGAATTGCTACTCCCTTCCCTAAATTAATAAAAGGTCCAAACTCTTCTACTTTTTGAATCATTGCCTCAGGGTAGTTCTCAGTTATCTTATCTTGATCCAAAAGCGGTTTAGCTGCTAAACGAATCGCCTCCTTCCATCCTAATTTTTGCGAACTAACCTGATAGGTTTCTTTGGTAATAAGTTGTTCTAGCACTGGTACAATTTCCTTTCTATCATTTTTTTGATAAAGATAATTCTTTAACGCCAATCTTAATTCCAATTCTTGTGTAATAATTCCATATCTTTTGACAATATTCAGGATTTGTTCAATCTCAAAATCTCCATACTCTAAATTCGGAAAATCTTTTAACACTAGTTCTACTAGTTGTATTGCTTGCTCTTCAGTCATCATAACCGAAACTAGATAATTTGGCTTTTCTGTCTCCACCTTTATGGTAGAAAAAACCATATCATAGTCACTACTAGCTTTCACCTGTAAATCATCAATCTTTGAGGTTCCTATAAACTCAATTTGAGGAAATAATGCTAATAGATTCTCTTTTAACATCAATGAAGAACTAACACCATTAGGACAAATGATTGCTGCTTTATACCATTTTTGAGGCAAAGTATCTGCTTTCTTTAAATAACCTCCGAAATGGATAACAAAATATGCTGTTTCACTATCAGGTATGGGATTGTCAATAGCGTCCATCAAGGGCATCAAAGAATCTTTGACTAATTCAAATAAATCAGGATAATGTTCTTTAACATGCAATACATATTCATTTGAACTAGGTAGGCCGAACTTTAATCTATAGTAAGCCGGTATAAGGTGGCGGCGAAGATTTTCTCTCAATCCTTCCCTTTGTTTAAAATGTAACAAAGAAATATCTTCCATTCTACTTATAATAGCCTCTGTTAATTGATTAAAGTAAACCGGAGCAACATCTACTTCACCTTCAAAGCAACTTGATAATAAAACTGTGATATAGCGATAATCATCCTCAGAAAACACCGTATCTATAATTCCCAAATCAACCACTGTATCCAATAAAATAGTGGTTATATCTTGAATAACAGGAGATACTAATGTCTCTGAAAGACATACTCTTTCAACATCCCTTTGATACCTACACAGAATGAATACTAAACCGAAAAGGTAAACTTTTAATTGATTAACAATAGGTACTAGCTGTAGCTTCTCATAATAATCTTTAACTACCTGATTTATCAAATCATAAGTTAATGAATACCCCCAACTGGATAAAACATAATCCAAACCCCAAATCCCTATGGAGGATTCCAGCAACTCACTAACCATTTGAAAAGCTAAGCGGTGCTTATTCCACTCTGAACCGTGTAAAGTATAACCTTTTGCTCTACTGTACCCTAGCTCCAAATCATTATCTAACATAATCTTTCTTAATGATTGAATATCAGATAAGGTTGTATTCTTACTTACTTTCAAAAAGTCTTGGTAATGATTATTCGATATAAAATCTAATCGGCAAAAAGTGTAAAGATAGATTAAAGCTAAGCGAGTCGACTTTGGTAAAACCAATTCATCCGACTTAATAATATCTGTCAAAGACTGCTTCGTACGATTTGATAAACTATAGCGACCTTGTTTTTTATCCAGCACTATCCCTTTATTAGCTAGATAAGGCACTAAATAATCTATTCCTTCTTTGACTTCCTTTATAGGTAAGCTCACCTTAACAGATAATTCATATAATGATAGCTCACAATGATCCATCAAAGTCATCAAAATAACTAGTGCTCTATAATCAAACATTTCTCTTCCTTTCTAACTACAATTATAGTGTAAAAGTTATAAGAATAAAAGAGTATTTGAGCACAATATAATCTCACCTTTTAAAAGAAATTATTGGGCTGAAAGTTTTTAGTGATTATTTTCAACTTTCTATTGACTTTTAAAAACAAAGTGATATCATTTAGATATCAAATAATGGGAATGGTTGAAACGACACTGGAACGGCTCAATGAAGGGGAATTGGTAGAGATTGACGAAGAACGAAAAGCTGCCATGGTTTCAAATCTCCTTGTCGTTCTTTGTGGCAATCATGATGCACAACCAATTGTCAACACGGGAAGTCTTTACTAAAGATGGTTGAAGCTAAAAAAAGCAGATCCCCCTTCGACTCTCAACAAAGTTATACGCTGCACTCACATCATGGGCAGAAGATGACTTTCGTTCAGTCAATGGGCAAATCGAATATCTCCTCACAGAATGTGTCAAACAACGGAAGAAAGACGGAAAATACGTATCAGAAACCATTGACGAACCATTTGAGATTGATATTTAACACCTTCTCCTGTCTGCCGTGCCGAATAGGAGAATTTTTTCATCTTTTTTTGTCAAGTAACTTTACTTTACAAAAAAGTTTTGATATACTATTAAAGTTGATGAAAATCAAACCTAACTGAATTATATCTTAAAAGGAGAAATTAAAATGGCAGTACCTGCACGTCGCACTTCAAAAGCGAAGAAAAACAAACGTCGTACACACTACAAAGTAACAGCTCCATCTGTAAACTTTGACGAAACTACTGGAGATTACTCACGTTCTCACCGTGTATCACTTAAAGGATACTACAAAGGACGTAAAATCGCTAAAGCTGCATCAGCTGAATAATAGAAGGGAGATACCATGCGCGTAAATATTACACTTGAACACAAAGAATCTGGTGAACGCTTGTACCTTACTTCTAAAAACAAACGTAACACTCCAGACCGTCTTCAATTGAAGAAATACTCACCAAAACTTCGCAAACACGTTGTGTTTACAGAAGTGAAGTAAGCATTCAATACGAATCAATACAGAAGAAAAACGCTGATTCAAGCGTTTTTTCTTTTTGTTAATTTCAGTACATTGCAATGAGAATCATTCGAATGACTACATTATTGATAATATTTGTTAAGCCATCAAAAGTAATTAACATTTCATAACGAGTAATCCTATTTAAACTCGTCTCGCTATCTATTTTTTCTTATCTCTGTGTTATAATGAAATAAAACAAACATTTATATTCCGTTTTTAGCATCTCATTAAAATTGTTCAACATTAATCCTTTCAATCTATACTTAATGAAGATACACACTTTTAATCAAACTTAAACTCTAAAAATATTTACATTACTATTTTAAAAAATATCATAAAATCAAAGATTTAAATTGACAATCCAGTTTACTTTTTTACTTGATTTTCATATACTTGTCAATATACCTTAGAAATATAATTCAAGTACAGGTTATAGTCACTCACTACATTGGCTTTCTATAATAAAAATATTGAGAAAAAATTTTAATAGGAATTATAAACATGAATAATACATTTAAAAACATACCTAAACCCTATTTACCAGAAAAACTTCCATTTGACTATACTTCAATATATACAGATCCACAAATAATTAGATTAGTTTCTAAAGCAGGTATAGCTATTGGAACCTATGAAGGATTTTTAGCATCTATTATCAATCCAATGCTACTAATTTCACCATTGCTCAGCCAAGAAGCCGTCCTTTCCTCAAAACTTGAAGGTACTCATGCAACTCTAGAAGACCTACTAAATTACGAAGCAGGTAATAAGGTTGATATAGAACGTGATGAACTACATGAAATTATTAATTATCGAAAAGCACTTTTTTATGCTCTCGAAAATATTACTACAATTAATGACAATAACTCTAGAGGGTTACCATTATCTAATAGAATAATAAAAGAGATGCATAAAATTCTATTGGATAACGTTAGAGGAAGCAGCAAGAATCCAGGAAATTTTAAAAGAACTCAAAATTACATTGGAAGTAGAGCAACTATCTCTTACACACCAGTTCCGCCAGAACAAACTACGGAGTATATGTCCAATTTAGAACAATATATGCATCATGATGATTTAGACTTATTAGTTCAATCAGCTATTGTACATGCTCAATTTGAAATGATTCATCCATTCGAAGATGGTAATGGTCGAATAGGAAGATTGTTAATCCCACTGTTTCTTTACTACCAAGAATTGCTATCTTATCCTACATTTTACATGAGTTCATATTTTGAAAGTGATCGATCACTATATATCTCTCATTTATCAAACATCTCTAAAAATAATAACTGGAAAGATTGGTTTAAATACTATTTGGAAGGAGTAATTTTCTCAGCAGAAGAGAGTACAAAAAAGGCACAGGATATCTTAAATCTTTATAATAAGATGAAAGAAGAAATAATACCAAAATTGAATTCTGTCTCTGGTATTCAACTTCTTGATTTCATTTTCTCTTCTCCAATTTTTAAAGCAAAACAAGTCAGCAAACACCTCAGTATCTCTGAACGTACTGTATATACATTATTAAATAAATTAATTGATGAAGAATTTCTTTCAACAGACTCTGCTCAAAGAAATCGTACTTACTTTTGTCCACACCTGCTAAGAATAGTTCAATAATTTTATATTGAAGCTCATCTTCGTTTTGCTTCACTTCTACTTTCTTTCGTGAAGTAAAAACGGNNCCGTTTTTACTTCACGAAAATAATACACACTTTACTTATTTTGTTTTAGAAAAATAACATCACTTCTCAAAAAGTTAGTCATTATCTTTATGTTAAGGATTAAATTCTGTATTTGATAGGACTGAATCCTTTTAGTTTAGTTCTAATTCGATTTTTACTTAGATAATCAATAACAAAAATGACAATAGATTTTCTACTGTCATTTTATTTTTCTAAATTTTTAGCAGATTATTCTCACAAGTCTCTAAACCTCTTTCAACTTTTCGAGATAGGCGGTTAATTCTGCTTGGGCTTCTGGTGTTGTGCCTACTAGCTGGCTGCGCATGTGTGCGAGTCTGGCTTCTACCTCTCCAATCTCTTTATCAATCTCTGCGAGCTGGTCGGCGAGGTCGGTTAGGGGAACTACGGGTTCTTCCTCAAAGGTATCGACATAGCGTGGAATGTTGAGGTTATAGTCATTTTCGACAATTTCTTCAAAGCTGGCTAGATGGGAAAACTTCTCGACATTCCCACGTTTTTGATAGGTCTCCAAAATCTTGGCAATATGGTCTTCGGTCATATTGTTTTGATTTTTCCCTTTTTCAAACTCTTTTGAAGCATCGATAAAGAAGACATCCTTATTGGTGCGATTCTTTTTAAGGATAATAATGGTTGTCGGAATAGAGGTATTGTAGAAGATATTTGCTGGCAAGCCGATAACTGTATCAATAGCGCCTTCTTCTAGCAGGTGCTGGCGAATCTTCTGCTCGGCTGCTCCTCGGAAAAGGACTCCGTGGGGAAGGACAATGGCCATGACCCCATTATGCTTGAGGTGGTAAAAGCCGTGAAGAAGGAAGGCAAAATCTGCTTTTGACTTAGGTGCAAGAACTCCATAACTTGAAAAGCGAGGATCTTGCAGGAAGCCACTATCTGCTGACCACTTCAGTGAATAGGGTGGGTTCATCAAAACCCCATCAAAGTCTGTTGGCTCGGTAGTCGGCCAATCTTCATCTAGGGTATCGTGGTTACTGAGGTGATAGTTCTCAATCGCGACCCCATGAAGCATCATATTCATGCGAGCAAGGTTGAAGGTCGAAGTAATCAACTCCTGACCGTAGTAAGAAATCGTCGAAGCTTCCTTACTATAGCGCTTGGCATTGAGCAAGAGAGATCCAGAACCCATGGTCGGGTCGTAAACTGACATCCCCTTTTGATGCTCCCGCCCTGCAAAGACAATCTGGGTCATGAGGTGAGAGACTGCTTGAGGTGTATAGAACTCTCCAGCCTTTTTCCCAGAATCACTGGCAAACTGGCCAATCAAGTACTCATAAGCATCACCCAAGATATCACCAGCATGACCAGACACATTGAGGTCGTTGAGCTGTTTCATAACCTCAGAGATGGTCTTGTTTTGCTTTTGTGGGGTGTTTCCTAGCTTTTTCGCATAGAGGTCGATATCTTCGAAGAGATTTTCAAATTTTTCATTGGCCTGCTCGATATCACGGAAACTTTGGGCTAGGGATTCTAGTTGGAAGGTTCCTTCATGGATAGACTGAACCAGCTTGGTGAAGGTTAGAGAAGGCTCAATCACATAGCCCAACTCGTCATTTAAGACCTCGATGAGGTCTTCACGGACATCTGCATCCGCAAAGTTTTCCTCGTAGAGAAGCTGGGCTTGCTGGAAGGACTCAAAGGGCTCGTCCAAATTATCGCAGACGGATTGGAGGATGTTGTCGGATAGATATTTGTAGAAAATCAAGCCCAAGAGGTAGGACTTATATTCATTGGCTTCCATCTGGCCACGCAGGATATCTGCCGCATTCCAGAGGGATTGGTAGAGTTCTCTTGATAAATCTGTTTGTGACATAGGGTCTCCTATCAATTTATGTTGTTAGTAGTATTCCATGTTTTAAAATATTTTTCTTTTTTATATCTTCCTTAAATAGTGCGGACGGGAGGTAAAATTATCCAGTGGATGATTTTAGAAATCCAAGGAATTTCATCCCTAATTTTTGAGCACTTCGCCCTTTCATTGACATGCTCAGGCTAAAATAGTTCCCCGAACTATTTTACTCTCCAAAATCCCATCCTATACAATAACTTTGTTATTGTATAGGATACCACCATGGCGGAAAATATCCTCTAAAAGCTCACTTCGTTCGCACTCATTTTACGATAAACTCTTTTAAAAATGAATCACTGGGCTTTTGACGGTTTTAGTATCTTAGATAAACATTTTTCTGAGTAGGGTTTGTTTGCTTTCTTTGAGCTGGTTAACTTTTTCCTCTTGCTTGGCAATGGCCTTGTCTAAGTCTTGGAAGAAAGAACCGATAGCTTCTTGTTCAGGGAGAGAGGGAACGAAGACGGTAAATGACTGAATTGTTGGCAATCTTAGCGAATCAACCGTTGCCTTTACTGTATTCCTCATAGCATGCTGTTTAAAATCTTTTTTCATCTGCTGTAGTACAAACTTAGCGTTAACATCTGTAAAGTTAGAGATTTTATAAACACGTTGATGAACATCGAATTTCCCATTTACATAATGAAAAATTTCTCCTAATCTTCCTTCTCCAGGTATTAAGATAGCCTCTCCATCAAAAGAATATGAATTAATTCGTTTTACTTCTTCTGAACGAATGTAAAATGGATATAATCCATTCTCAACAGAATCTTGAACATCTCTACCACCAGTTTTTATATTCGTAACTTCCCCCAACTTCACTTCCTTCCAGTCATTTTCAAATCCTGCGAAGCGAAGGGCTGGTTTGGTTTGTCCTTTGGCTGGGAAGAGGAGTTTGAGGTAGGTTTTCTTCTGCTCTTTGAGCACCTCTAACTTACGCTGTTGAAGGCTAATGAGCTGGTCAATATCTTGGAAGAAAGTTGATAGAATAGAAATCTCTCTAAAATCATTAGGGATAACTAAACTAATCTCTGACATTACATTATTCATTAATTTCGGGTTGCCAACTTTTGAAACATATTTCCAAGCTTCGTTATTTAATATTTCTGCAATCACTTTATTAGCAAAACCTTCATCAGACAGTAAAACACCGTTCACATTTGTACTATAAAATTTTCCTTCCCTGTAATTTACCGTTCCAGCATTTGCTCCATCAGTTGTCCAAGTTATTGCTGTTTCAAATAGATATTTATCATAATAGCCTAATAACCCTTCATTTTTGGTTTGAGAAGAATATACAGGATATTTATAAGTATCTGTTTTTTCTTCTGATATCTGCGTTGTTGCTAGTACTTGTCCCCTAGTAACTCTAAAAATATCTGAGACTTTCACTTCCTTCCACTCATCTTCAAATCCTACAAATCGATAACTTGGTTGTTTTATCATATTACTCCTCCAACTATTTCATCTTTATTTGTATCTATAAATTGCAATTGATAAGCTTTATGAGCACCCCATGCCTTAAGTATTTTCTTAATAGTATATTCATACTTCTTATCAAACTGGTCTACATAAATGCTCACATTCGGTGCCTGTTTAAAGATTTCTTTAAAGTACGGAGCATCCACTCCATTCTCATCCCGAATACCAAAACCAATGAAGTAGATTTCTTTGATAGAACTTAAATTTTTGAAAAGGGATTCGTGCTTTCTAAGTTGCTGATGGACGGGCTTTCTAGTCAAATAAACTAAATTATGAAGAAAGTCACGTACCTCAGTTGGGTTATTTTGTCTAAATTTATCATAAGAATCCATTTCACGATTATGTCCAAATATTAGTTTATCTTCAGAAATACTTCCATGTATATGACATATTTGTTCAGAATTTATACCGTAGAAATCCTCTAATAACATACTATAATTAAAAGTTAAAAAGTAGGCATTTTTATTGTGTTCAACAGATTTCTTTCGTTTTAGTTTTTTTAGATTAGTAGGCATATTATCCCAATCAAGAATAAAACATTGAACCCATTCCCTAAATAAGTTTTCAATGTCTACTCTTAGAAATTTTTCAAGAATCGTTGCCAGTTCCTCAGAATATGTTTCTAAATTTTCCAAGACACAAGATGGCGGTATAATTTTCACCTCATTTATCCAACCTAAATCACGCTCCAACTGAGACCAAAAATTTTCTAATCTCATTAATTGCATCATATGTCGATAAATAAATTGATACCGTTCATGTTTATCTAACTGACCATTTCTAATTTTAGGCAGAGAATATCCATATATGTCTCTCAACTCATCTTCATTAACATATCGATGTTGTTCTTGAATTTCAATATCCTTTTCCCTAAAAAAGTCGCAAATTCCCTTTGATGTTTGCAACGACTCTAACAACTCATCTTTCCCATAAGCCTGCTGATAAACAAACTTCTTGAAATATAGATAATTCGTCTTCAAATCATGCGCCATATCAAAACCATTTCCGATAATAAATAATTTCTCCACTCTATCCCCCCTTTCTATTACTCCATTTTCTTATTTCTACACTTTAGGTTTTCTCTTTTTGATTTCTATTCTTCAATTTTACCTATTTTTACACTTTAGGATTGCCATCTATCATTTCTATTGTTCAATTTTGGCCATTTTTGCACTTTAGATAGGAAACTATGCTATTCTATTCTTCAATTTTGCCTATTTTGAAACAATAGATAGGCTTATTTTGTGATATAATGTTAAAAAACGTTGAAATGCGAGGATGACTACATATGAACTATAGAGAACTTAGAAAAATCTACTACAGTCATCGTGACCAGTATGAGGAAGAGTATCAACTACGCTTACAAGGATACAGTTCCATTAGAACATCTCTTTATCCTCATTTAATGCAACGCGATACTGTCAAAACAAGTCAATACCCTTTATTTGTAACCCTACATCTAGGGATTTCCCAACTGATGGAAACTATTTCACAGCAGTCTCAACGAATTAGTGAAATAGCTGATACCCTCCCTAAGATTGCCCACGATCAGTTTTATAAAGAACAGCTCTACCAATCGATTATTTCCACAAATGAAATCGAAGGTATCCATACAACTCGTAAAGAGTTGGTCGATGTGGAGAAACTCCTAGAGGAAGACCCCTATAAGACCGAACAAATCAAACATCTTTCCACCTTGCGAATGTACCAACAAATCCTTAAGGATGAATTTCTCCAAATCCAATCTCTTGAAGATATCAGAGGGATTTATGACCAATTAACACAAGGAGAAATCTCGCCAGAGGATGAACTCGATGGAGAGTTTTTTAGACAGAAATCGGTCTTTATCCAAGACGACAAGACTGGCAAAGTCATCTATATCCCACCTCAAAAGGAGGAACAGATTCAGGTCATGCTGACAGAGTGGATTCGTTTTATAAACGACCATTCTATCCCAAACCTTGTCAAGGCTTGTGCTGGACACTATTTTTTTGAAAATATACATCCCTTCTATGACGGTAACGGTCGGACAGGACGCTATATCCTTGCCAAGTACTTGTCTAGAAAACTCGATAAATTTTCAGGGTTAGTTTTGTCCCAACAAATCAATCACCATAAGCAAGACTATTATAAGGCTTTTAGGAATACTGGCGATTATCTCAACCGTGCCGATGCTACCTTCTTCGTTGAAACCTTGTTGACTTTTATCAAGGAAGGACAGGAAAATATTATCCAAACCCTCCTTGAAAAACAAGAGCAACTGAATCGCTATAAAGTTAAGATAGAGCAGACAGAAGGGCTGGAGGAAGTCGAGAAATACATCTTGTTTCTACTCGCTCAGTCCAAGCTCTTTGTTGATGATAAGAGAGATGGTATAGAAGATAGAAGCATCATCCAACTGGCCAATCAGTCCAACCATCATTACTCTAAGAAAAAGGTCAAGGATGCTTTCTTGCATCTTGAAGATAGGGGAATTTTGACCCTAATTGGTCGAAAACCTTCCCAACATTATCTTTCTGACTATTTTTAATACTCAATGAAAATCAAAGAGCAAACTAGGAAACTAGCTGCAGGCTGCTCAAAACACTTTACGGCAAGGCGACGTTGACGTGGTTTGAAGAGATTTTCGAAGAGTATAAACCTATCTCCCTCTTAGCGGTAAGATATCCTCTGAAATCATGCGCATATAGTCCTCTTTGAGGGCTTTTTTGTATTTGAGTTTTGGTAGTGCCTTGTCTCCGTGGGCTTCCTTATAGGCCAGATAGTCCTGAGATTCCGTAATGGCTTTTTCACCATTTTGCTTGTCTCGTCCGATGCGGTAGTTGTCCACTACGAACTGGAGTTCATCCTCTCCTATCTGCCAATAATCTGCCGTTTCACTAATCTTTTTCTGGGTTGTTAGCTCAATCATCTCATCCAACTTATGGGTCACAGACTGCCCCTGATAGCTCTTAGCATCTGCTTGGACATTCTGCCAGAGTTTGGAGATGAGGCTGGATAACTTGGGATTGGATTTGTTCAAATCTTCGATATAGTTATCTACCAGACCCTTTTCCTTTTTACCGATAAGGTTTTCCCGATTTTCGATCAAGGCTTGGATGAGAGAGAGGATATAGTGATAGTTTATCTCGTCGGTGCGGATGGATTCGAGCTCATACTCGATATCCAGCAGCACACCTTCATCTTCTTGGTCTTCTTTTCTGCGTCTGCGGAGTTCTTCGATGACATTTTGATATTGGCCGGCAAAGTTCTCGATGTCTTCTAGGCTAAGTCCAATCTCTCTGAGGATGACTTTCTCATCATAGTCAGAATAGACTTGTATAGAAGATAGGAGCTTGTCAAATTCTTGGAAGGCCTTGGCAAAGCGTTTTAATTCTGCATCTGTCGCTGTATCCAAATCCGGCACCTGCTCTGGACTTGGAGCGATGGCTAATAGTTGATGAACCTTCTCCAGAAACTTGGCCTTCTCCTCCTGCCATTCTGGGGCTAAAACACTGCTTTCGCCACCATTTGAGTAGAGGCTCAGAGCTTCATCCACCTTTTCTTTAAAACGGTCAGGCGTTTGGAAAGTAACGATTTGGCCGAATTTCTTGCCTTCATCAAAGAGGCGATTGGTTCGTGAAAAGGCCTGAATGATGTGCTGGGGTTTCATGGGCTGACGGTCCATGAATAGGGTCGATAGGCAAGGGGCATCAAAGCCTGTCAACAAGCGGTCCACAACGATAACCAAGTCCAACTGTTCCTCACGGAAGGCAAAGCGTTCTTTCTTACGGGCCAGACGGTCGTTGAGGTCACTATTGTAGGATGCAATGGTTGCTAGGCTAAAATGGGTACCAAACATGGCATTGTAGTCTTCTAAACTCTCCTCCATATAGGCTTGGTTGACATAGGAGTTTGCTTCATTTTCTGTCACAGAGTAAGTAATGGCAACCTTAGGGAAGTCTGGCAAAACCTTTTTAACATTTTCCGAAATGCTTAGAGACTTCTCTCCATTTTTGACTTGCTTAATCAGGTTATAATAGGCCTGCGCACGGACAATGCTTTTGACAGTCAAAATGGCTTCATAGGTTTTTCCTACCCCATTTTGGAAACCGAGTTTGCGTCTTGAGCGATTGAGAATAGCATCTAAAACGGCAAGCATATGTTCTTCGTCATCATAACGCTCCTCGTCAATCTCATCTTCTGCCCAACCAGGCATGGTCGTCTGATACTCCACATTAAAACCAAGAACCGCCTTGTCATGGATGGCTTCTTTGACGGTATATTGGTGGAGGCAGTCACCGTACTGCTCTTCGGTCGTCTGAGCAAGGTCTCCTTTTTGTTCACGTTTATTTTCTGTAAAGATAGGAGTTCCTGTAAACCCATACCAGAGAGAATTTGTAAAGAAGTGCTCTAGGTGGCGCTGGCGTTCAGGAGTCACTGCGCGATGGCATTCATCAACAACAAAGCCTAGTTTGAGTTGTTTGATACGATTGTAGACCTTTTGGTGACGGCCTTCATCAAACTGACGAATCATAGCATTGATTTTCTGGATGGTCGTCACAACGACACGGCGGTCATCAGAAGCTAGATTTTTAACCAATTCCTGTGTATCATCGGTCTCGTCGATATCGATCATATCGTTCTCTGCGTAAGATTGAAAAGAACTAGTCGTCTGCTGGTCAAGGTCTGTCCTATCAATCACAAAGATTGTCTTCTCAATAGATGGTATCTGAAGCAGATTGCGCGAAACCTTATAGGAGGTCAGGGTCTTTCCTGAACCGGTCGTATGCCAAATATAGCCTGACTGGCGCTTGCGACTGGCTTCACGGATAGCCTCAATGGCATGTACCTGATAGGGGCGTAATAAAATCAAGGCCTTCTTGTCATCATCAATGACAGAATACTGCATGACCATCTCGTGGGCTCTCGGTATCGACAAGACAGACTCTGCAAAGTCAAATAGTTGAGGTTGAGGTCTATTTTCACTATCCACCCACTTGGTCAAGAAGCGCTCATTTAGCTTGTTGGCTTTGGCAGCTGCGATGTAGCGGGTGTCTGTGACATTAGAGACGACAAACATCTGAAGACTTGAAAAAATGCCTCTGAACTGTCCTTCTTGGTCGTATTTTTTAATCTGACGGAAGGCATCCATGTAAGGATGAGAACGGCTTTTTAGTTCAATCTGAATCATAGGCAGACCATTGATCAGCAAAGTCACATCCCCACGACGCTGGCGAATCCCTTCTCCGCCTGTGATGACTTGATTGACAACCTCATAGCTGGATTTGCCACCAGCGACATTGTTTCTCCACAAGACTTCCAAGCGAATGGTGCCTAAACTAGCATCTTCACGTTGAACCTGCACCTTGGCAATGCCATTTTCCCCTGCTATCCACTTGGCTGCTTCGTAGAAGTTGACGAAATTGAGCTGGTTTTTAATTTGATTTTTCTCTGAATTTGTAAGGGGATGGTCTTGCAAAATGCGGACATTATTGGCTTCCAGCTTGGCAAAAAAGTTTCCCCATAGGAGGTCTTCTGTATTTAACTCAGGTCGATACACCCATTGACTTTCTCCCTTTGTCAACCGGTTGATCAAATCTCGCTCGATAGCCAATTCCTGTTTGGTTTTGGCTTTACCTGCTACAGGGATAGCAGTCTCATCTTTGGGAGAGAGTCTCTGGCTGATATGGAAATCCTGCAAGGCGGCTTGATTGAGATATTGCAATTTTTTGAGAAGATCTTGCTCTGTCCCTTTAATGGCTTGATAGCCTTCCGTCAATTCTTTATCTGCATCTAGGTAGTGATGTGGGTTCTTCTTTATTTGGATATAACCCTGCACCAAATCTTCTAAACGTCTCAGCTGAATAGCAAGCTGGTTCTGGAGTTCCTGAGAATTGCTTCCAGATGCTTCTTTCTGGTTGATAGCTTCTAGGTATTCTACGATGGCAGTATAACTAGGCTGCAACTCAGGTGCTGAAACGATGAGTTCTTGTTCTAATTCTTTTGATAACGTGTAAGCCATGTTCATACCCCATTTCTACAACGCAAAAAGCCTACCAAAAACATTGGTAGGTTTTGAAAATGGGTATGAAAACGCGAGTTTATATATATATATATATATACAAGCTAGTTATTTGCTTAAATCTGAAAACCATAGGGACTCTTCCTTTTCATTCATCCAAGGCGTTGATAAGATCGAAAAACAACGCCTTTACTTCCTTCTATTGTATCATAAAAGACTAGTAGTGAAAAGGTTTCCCATGGTTTTATCTCTTATTTCAGAGTAAAGGTAGTTTCTTTCTTAAATTTTCAATCTATCTATAGACTAAAAGATCTTTTTAGTTTAGAATAGTAATATAAACTATTTTTGTATCATGATAACTTAGAATAATTCATAATTTTTTAATAAAAATAAAAAATATAAATAGGAGAATTTATAATGTGTAAAGTCTATAAATATAGCGAACTATACTCAACAGATTTTATGTCTTATTTTGACAATAAAAAAGAAGTAATATCAGACATTGAACTTCAATCAGATGAATATAGTATAGATATTGATAAAATTATTGCTGAATTAGGAATTGAGGTTATAGAAACATACTTCGATTCGCATTCTGGAAAATATGATGCTGACACTAAAAAAATGTATGTTAATATTTTGGAACCGCTACAGCGTCAACGATTTACTAAGTCTCATGAATTAGGCCATTTTGTGTTAAAACATGAAGGAATTTCTGAACGTGAACAAACACCAGTAGCGAATGCTAAAGAAAGAGCTGCTAACCAGTTTGCAGCAGAACTACTAATGCCGCAAAAGTTAATCATAAAAGCAATCGATAGAATGGCAATAGATTATTCTATGACCTGGGAGGAATTAGATACTTTAAATGATGAAATTATTATTACTTATCTTGCTGAAAAATTAAATGTGTCCAATCCGGCTATGAAATATAGACTTATTAATTTGGGTGTATTGTCCATTTAAGGAGAATTTTATGTTACTTAGGGATAAATTCTATGAAAATTTAGGGACCTATTATTCATCCCCTGAAGAAATAAAAAATCAACTGAATTCAAAAATCTTTAATGATTTTAAAATAGTAATAAATATAATTGGAATAAACCAACCTCAGGAAGATTTAACACCAATTTACAAAATTCAAAATCTAGAACTCTCATCAACAAATAAAAACTCTAAATTGCAAGATGAAATCGATGATATCAATAAATATTTATTAAGTGCAGGTACGGGATTAGGATATAAAGATGAAAAAAATTCATGGAGTTTATTTTACTTAATAAAAGAAATGATTACATCGTTTCAAAGACAAGGCTATAATTACTATAGGGGACAAAGAGAGGATTGGGAAACAGTACCAGGGATATTTAGAAATTTACAAAATAGTGAAGGAAATAAATACTGTAACACTTTTGAATCTCTTTATCTAAATATCTCTAGAGAATTTCCTGATGAAGTTAAATATGTCCCTTTAAATCAAGAAATGTTAGATATCCGAGCTGATGAATTAGCTATCTTACAACATTATGGTTTGCCAACAAGTCTACTAGATATTTCCGAAAATCCATTCATAGCCATGTTGTTTATGTTAGGTTTTGGGAAAATAAAAAATCCTCAGTTAGAGTTCTATAAAATTGACTCCAGCAATGATAGTGAGAATGGAATAATTTCTTTAGTTCATAAGAAAATTACAAATAAGAGAATACGGGCACAAAAAGGTGCTTTTATAAATTTTGATAAACTTATTAAATTTATAAATTTTAAAAAAAATGAAATAGAATTAGAAAATTATAAACCTATCGATAGAATTATTCTAAATATCAAATTTAATATAGAGGCCTCTATTAAGTCTTTAAAAAATCAGCAAAGCTCTAATCATACTAAGCCAGAAGATGATCTATCTTCTAAAAATTTAGACGGAGTAATTAAATTTTTAGAAGGAAAGTCTGTCAAATCAGGTTCTGATAAAAATAATCAAGAGGAAAGAATTTCTGGCGACTACTATGAATTAATTCAAAGAGAACTTTTACGAAAGTTAAAAGAATACAATTATGAAACAAATGCCTTATTTCCAGATTTTTCAGACTATTTGATTTATAAATCTAAAGAATTCGAATTAAAAGATGATAAAAAATCTAATAGAGCGGTACTTAATGAATTAAAAAAAAATTCAAATAACCTGCCTTATCATAAAAGCAAAAAGAATAGAAAAGGTAAATATAGAATCACAAGAGTCTGGAGAAAAAGTCTTTGAAATCAAAAAAACGCATAATATCAAGAATTATACAACCTTGATATTATGTGTTTTATTGTAGAAAGATTTACTTCATTTTCTCCTGAAATTGAGTTTTTCCCAGCATCCTTGTGTATTATTCTTGTACTTCTTTCTGAGCAGCCTTGCCTTGGTCGAGAAGGGCTTGGACGATTTTCTCATCGCGTAGTTTGACAGAATCGTTGATCATTTCTGCGGACTTGACGATGGTTGTTTCTAGTTGGGCACGTTTCTGGCGTCCCAATTCAATAGCTGCGACGATACCTTGGTTTTGAGCGACCAGACTTTCAGCCAATTTGGTAACAGACTCAACAGCGACTGTCGGGCTTTGGGCAATTCTTTCCATCTGCGGAATCACTTCCTTGCTGGTCTCAGCTAGCATCTGAAGGGCAGCATTATTGGCATTGACAATGGCATCTGCCACGACACCTGATTTCATGGATTGTTGCAAAATACCCAGTTGGGCAATGGAAAGTTTCATTGTCGGAATCGTATTACGACGAAGCATTCCCAATTTTTGGCGCATATCAGATGACACCTTCACAAGATTTCGCATCTGAGGTGTTGTTGCCCAGGCAACATAGAGACGGCTGACATACTCAGTATGTTGTTGTTCAAGGGTATTGACCACTTCAGCCATGCGGGCCAATTCTTGTGACTTGGTTTGGTATTCTACCGTACTTGTATCGAGTTGGTCAGCTTGAGCTTTCAGTTCTGCAGCGCGCTTGCCAGCTTCTGTCTGGCTGGCTTCGATAAAGGAAATCACTCCCACTAGATTTTCAATGGATTTGGTATTGTCCTCAATCAACATCTCAGCAGAGACGATATTTCGAGCTAGCACATCTTCTTGCTTGACCACTGCGGCAGCCATGCCATCGAGCTTTTGCTCTACTGTTTTTGAGTCAAAGTAAAATTCCTGTAGGGTATTCTTGCTCTTGTTAAACAATCGTTGCAAAAAGTTTGGCTTTTCTTCTAACTCAGCAATTTCAGCGTTCTTGTATTTGACTACAAAGCCTTGCAACTCACGGTTGGTATTCTTGAGAAGATCATCCACTTGGGGAATCTGCAGTTTCTTTTGTTCTGACAAGATACGGTTGACCGTATTGTTCACACCTTCTACAGCAGATTGGCCAAAATCCAAAAGAGCATTTTGATTGGTGACAAACTGGTCTACCAACTGGGGCACGTGCGCCTTAATCCCTTCTTGTTGCTCAGGGCTCAGCTTCTCAAGGAAGGTCAAGGTCTTGTCCGAGCCAGTATTGGTCTCGATGATTTGGGTTGTCTTATCCACCTTAGCTACCGTATTATTGGCAATCTGGTCAATATCAAAATTAAATTCTGTCATGGTTACTCCTTTGTTTCTAACCTATTCTTTACGATCTTTTTCTAGGATACGCAAACTAATATCAAAATCACGCATATCTGTTTCATTGAGTTCTCTCAACACCTGGTCCAGCTCAAGGTCAAATTGTTCGATAGCTGATTTAGCTTGCTGTAAACGTTCTTCTGCTCGATTATAGTTTTTAGGATTGGCCTTAATCTTTAAATAGCCTTCTAAAATCGTTTTGAATTTCTCCATCTTCAAACTATGAATGGCCGTCAATTCTTCCTTATCCCCCTCGGCAGAGGTGGCAATCTTGTCTAAAATAGCCTGATAGTCAACGGCAATATTATCCAAGGTCTGAGACAATTCTGGAGCTAGTTCCTCTGGCTCCGCATTTTCAAGTTCTACCTGACTTTCTCTATCCAAACGTTCTAGCTGAACATCGATGTTTGCCCTTACTGTACGAACCTTTTTGTCAATACGGTTGTAGATATCAGCATCGATATAGGACTTGAGACAATCCGCCTCCTGATGGATTTCCCTCAGTTCGATCAATACTTGATTGGCCAGACTCTTATAGGAATCTGAACCTTTTTCTACTAAAGTTCCCTCCAATTGCTGAATATCCTTGTCCGCCTGACGAATACGAGCTTTTAAAAGCTCAATCCAATCGTCGAGAGAACGATCCTGCAAAAGAGGATAGCGCCAACGTTTATAGAGACGATAACCACCATAGCCTAGCAGGACACAAGCCGCAAGTGGGAGAGCATATTGAACCAAAAGGCCCAGTAAGAACAAGAAGCCCCAAAAATAGAGACAGCCTTTGCAAAAACCATTACCTGATTTCATAAACATTCCTTATTTTCAATTTATAAATCTATTTTAGCACAAAAGAGCAAAATGAGGGCGGAAATCCCCTAGAAAAGAGTTGATTTCTTTGCTGTAGAATGGAGGCTAGTAGAGCGTGGGCTAATTTCAGTAAAGCGGACTCAAACCACAGGCTTCAGTGTTATAAGATTGCGAAATGACCTCTGAGGACATATCAAAACAAAAGCTTGAAATATCGGAGGGGTTGTGTTAGAATGAACTTACAATGTGAGTAAAGTTACAGCATATGTAACTAAAAAGCCCCACCGTGCCACCGATGGTTTTTTTTGCTACCCTCTTAAAGGGTTAACCATTACTTCTTACGTTTCTTAAGCCATAACTTGAAAAGCTCAGATAACACGTTAATAAGTAACAGAGCTAGAAACACTGTGAGTAAAGTTTCTAGCATATGTAACACCTCCCTTCCTTAAATTGAGGGGGCCAAAATATAGTAGATTGAAACTAGAATAGTACATCTGGATTTCTAAAATATTACTAGAAATTGATTTGATTGTCCTGATTGATTTGTCCTATTTTTATTTTATTTCACTATATTATATCATCAAGATCACGTAATTCCCAAACAAAAACGCCTTTATGTGTATGTACTGATGTACTGACCCCAAAAAGTTAGACAATTAATTTAAGCAAAGGATTTAGTTCTGTATTGCACAGGGCTAAGTCCTTTTAGTTTTACCTTAATTCGTTTATTGTTGCAGTAATCAATATAGTCTACAATAGCTTGTTCCAATTGATTAAGCGATTGAAACGACTTCTCATAACCGTAAAACATTTCCGATTTCAGAATCCCAAAGAAGGACTCCATCATACCATTGTCTGGGCTGTTACCCTTACGTGACATAGATGGTTAGATTCCCTTATTCTTTAAAAAATGACGATAGAAATCGTGTTGGTATTGCCATCCTTGGTCACTATGGAGAATTGTATTTTCGTAATGGTTCTCTGTAAAGGCTTGTTCTAGCATAGCTTTCATTTGTACTAAGTTCGGCAAATAGGAGATAATTTCACTGTTAAAGCCATCTAAAACTGGTGATATAGTTGCTTAGTTTCA